>NZ_JAAHHC010000004.1:124902-180584 GCF_010672265.1 Moorena sp. SIO3A2 | reverse complement strand
AACCTTCAACCTTCAACCTTCAACCTTCAACCTTCAACCTTCAACCTTCAACCTTCAACCTTCAACCTTCAACCTTCAACCTTCAACCTTCAACCTTCAACCTTCAACCTTCAACCTTCAACCTTCATAAAGCATTAGGATTGCTCCATTGAATTGCACCACTGCCACCACCGATTGAGTGGATAGTAGACGACTGGTGCCCAAAGACTACTGAGAATTGCAGAACAGATGGCAATACGCTGATGGTCTGTCCAGATTTGTGCTAATTGGCGAGAGCCTTGAAAACTATGCTGAATAGCGGTCACTGTTTCCCCAACAATCGCCATGCCAAACACAATTAAAGCTACTGAAATAAAATCTTCCTGAATATACCGCTGCTTTTGAATTAGAGCAGTCAAGATCCCAACGATGGCAAGGCTATAGACATGGGTAGGCTCAGGGAATGTCATACCATCTTGTACTAATCCCAATACCAACCCTGCGAATGCTCCTTGAAACGCTGTGCGTTTAATGCTCCAGGCAACAACCCAAATCAACAGCCAGTTGGGAGCGATTCCCAGTAATTCCATTCCCGGTAAACGTGTCAGTAATAAGATTGAGCAGAGGATAACTGAACTAACTGTCACTGCCCAATTGATTGTTCGACGAACCCAAATAGAAAACTCAGACGTGTTGGTCATTGGTGATTAGTCATTGTTGATTAGTCATGGGTCATGGGTCATGGGTCATTTGGATCAATAATCACCCACTCCAGATAACTCATCGGGGCTGTCAACTCAATAATCGCCTCTGGGGCTGGACTTTTGTCAAGAATAACAGACTCTACACGTCCTAGGGGTAAACCAGCTGGGAAAAGCTGGCTGACAGTGGAGGTAGCCACAGCATCACCAGGACGGACGTTTGGCACTTTATCAAAAAACTGCATTATTGCCCGATTAGTTCCTTGTCCACGCAAAAAACCCATGCTACGGCTACGGCTGATCACGGCACCTACCTTACTAGTGGGGTCACTGATCAGCAAGGCACGACTGGTGTGGGGTGTCACGGTAACGACTCTACCCACTACACCGCCAGGTGCCATAACAACGAAGCCCTTTTTGATCCCAGCTTCACTCCCTCTTCCCAGAATGATTTCTTGCCACCAGCTGTCAGCGCTACGTCCCACAACAGGCGCAACAATTCTTAGTTTCTTCGGGGTTTTTTTATAACCTAACAGCTCTTTTAGCTTCTGGTTTTGGGTTTTGAGTTCCTCTACCTGCTGTTGTAGTTCCAGTGTCCGCGCATTAGAGAGGCTTTCTTCTTTAGCAGGTAGCGATTGAAAAGGGCGGGTTATCAATTGATAGATTTCAAAAATTGTTGCACCCTGAGTTCTTCTAAGTAACCAAGCAGCAATTAGGGTAAGACTCCCCAGCATAATTGCTACTCCATGTCTCCCCCACCAGCGACGCAGCATGTACATAGCCTATCCATAAAATAGTCAGATTTTGGCTAATCAGTGAGTTTTTACACTAGCCACACTCAATCTACACTCTTAAGATATTGAATAAAAATACTCTTTAAGGTTGATGTTTAATAGCTGACAATTACATATTACGGGAACGTCCACTAAACACCCGCTCTAACTGTTTGTAGTTCTCTAAGACTCGACCAGTTCCCAAAACAACACAGCTGAGGGGATCAGCGGCCACATGGGTTACAATGCCGCTTTCATGACTAATCAGTGTATCTAATCCTTTCAATAAAGCACCACCACCCGCCAGCATAATACCTCTATCAATAATATCAGCTGCCAGCTCGGGGGGAGTCCGTTCTAGAGTGCGCTTAACAGCATCAACAATAACAGAAAGGGGTTCTGCCATACTTTCACGAATCTCTGGTCGTTTGATCGTAACAGTTCGTGGCAAGCCAGACAGCAAGTGTAATCCTCGCACTTCCATGGCAGCTTCATTATCGTCAGGTGTTGGATAGGCTGAGCCAATGCGGATTTTGATGTCTTCTGCTGTCCGTTCCCCAATTACTAGGTTATGGACTTTTTTCATATACTGAGTAATTGCTTCACTCAGTTCATCTCCCGCAACACGCACTGATTCGCTTAGAACTGTTCCCTGCAAACTTAGAACTGCTACCTCAGTGGTGCCTCCACCGATATCAATAATCATGTT
Source organism: Moorena sp. SIO3A2 (assembly GCF_010672265.1). Classification (NCBI taxonomy): domain Bacteria; kingdom Bacillati; phylum Cyanobacteriota; class Cyanophyceae; order Coleofasciculales; family Coleofasciculaceae; genus Moorena; species Moorena sp. SIO3A2. Next base: position 178,422 of record NZ_JAAHHC010000004.1, on the reverse strand, counting down.
ACCTGTTGGTTCTGCTACAGGTAATCCAGCACCAATGGCTGCTGCTACTGGTTCATCAATTAACCTAACTTCTCTAGCACCAGCCTGTAATGCGGCTTCCATGACGGCTCGTCGTTCCACACCTGTGACACCGCTAGGGATACCAATCACAATCCGAGGTGAAACTAGGGCTTTGCCTTCGTTTACCCGCTGGATGAAGTGCTTCAGCATCAGTTCAGCGGTATCGAAATCAGCAATCACACCATCCCGTAAAGGACGTACGGCAACTACATTACCTGGGGTTCTGCCCAACATCTTTTTTGCCTCTTCGCCTACGGCTAGGGGAACCTTTTCGTCTTGATCAATGGCAACCACAGAAGGCTCTTGAAGAACAATGCCTTTACCAGATACATAGACTAAGGTGTTAGCTGTACCCAGGTCTATACCCATGTCCCGTGACAGGGAAAAGTGATTCAAAATACTCACTAGTTTCTACGCCTCACAAAATGCTGTGTACAACCGAAATTGCACCGGAACTGTAACTGAGGTGGATTCTATTATGTTTTTTCCAGTTAGTCTAGTACGCTAGTACACTAGGTCATTATGATTCTCCGGATACTATTTGGAAGAAATTTCTGCGAATACACCCAGCTGCAAATACATAACGGTTTCATCGGCTCAAGTTAAGCTCCAGTTAACTAGAATATTGTTGATGACTGACTTGCTTCGGTGACTTAAAATAAGTCTTAAAATAAGTTAGTAATTGTTATACACCAGCTGAATCTGTTATTGTAGAGCCATAATCAGTACAAAAGTACCAATATAACTATGAGTCTCAATGTTGTCCATTTAGTCGGTCGTGCAGGTACAGACCCAGATGTTAAGTATTTTGAGTCTGGGGGTGTATTGTGTAAACTGGCCTTGGCAGTGAGACGACGGACACGCAATAGTGATCAGCCTGACTGGTTCAACTTAGAGATTTGGGGGAAGACGGCGGAAGTAGCTGCTAATTATGTGCGTAAAGGTAGCTTAATTGGTGTAAAAGGGTCTTTGAAAATTGACACTTGGAGCGATCGCACCACCGGAGCTGATCGCTCACAACCTGTGATCCGAGTAGAGCGCCTTGATTTACTTGGCTCTAAGCGTGATACTGATCCGAGCGCTGTAAGTAGCTATGATAACACCGAATTTTGAATAGTTTTGATTTATACTCAAACCTCATAACTAGTCTAGCTATTAGCTTTCGAGGAAACTAATAGCTAGACTAGTATAGGTCTGGATTTCTACCCTAAGTTCCCTGAGTAAAAACTAAAATACTTAGGGCTAAGAAACTTAGCTCTAAAACATTTAGGTCTACTGCTTACCTAATGCTATGAACTAGATCTATTGCTTTTCAGCCAATTCCTGTGTTTAGGTGATTACTTACCAGTTGCCGAGCACTAGTTGCCGAACACTAGTCAAACATCCTTCAGACGATGATTGTCTGATCCTACAGGTTCACCAAGAAGCCGTCTTACCTCAGTTTATGACCTGGCTAACCAGGTGGGCACTGTCGAATATCGCTTGAAGTTTCTGGGTATTTTCCCAGTCTACTGCCGCAAATCCGATTAGTTCCCTTATATATATGAGCATAGATCAAAAAACACTATTGGCAGTCACCAACTTCCCAGTAAAACCTGCTGACTCTATTGTAGTAGCTGCTCAAAATATCTGCAACATCTAGGTGTTTGACCACATAAATGCCTAGCAGGAGAAAATAGTGTAATAAGACTTTACTGATTTTGTTGACATTGGAACTATTGCGTGACTACAATCATTTCCTTAAATACTAACCATTTCCAAACCTTAGACTTGTCTCCAGCTCAGACAGTGGTTGAAGGGTGGCTGCAAGACGGTGCGATCGCAAACCATGAGCAGCAGCTAGGCTTTAACATTGATTTTGATTGCGATCCTGAGGATCCTCGAGAATTCTCAGAGATCCCAGAGGTGCGGTTATGGTTTGTGCGCTTGGATGCTACCTATCCCTGGTTACCTTTTCTACTAGATTGGAAATCTGGGGAATTCGTCCGCTATACTGCTATGCTAGTGCCCCACCAATTTAATCGTACAGAAGGCATCCAGTACAACTCTGAAGCCTTAGAAATTTTCGTGATGCAGAAGATCTTTGTACTTAGTCAATGGTTAAAGCAGTGGGGTATACAAAGCCAATCCCGCCTCAAGTCGATGGCTCAGTTACTTGGCTATGAACTAGATGATACTTTGTTTGATCTGATCGAAATCTCAGGGGGTGATATCAAGTCCGGTTGAATACCCATCATAAAGAAGATTGATGGGGAGATGGGGAGATGGAGCCGGGGCTGATAAGTACAAGAAACGCTATAGTTGGAGAAGAGATACGATGAATGGGCAGTTTATGCCTGTGCAAAGTATAAGTCCACATCGGGTTGATTATCATCTCAATCAACCCCTATAGCTTCAGCTTTCCATCCTCCCTCAACAGAGTTTGGGGATAACAGAAAAGCGCCTTTATTACTTTCTCAACAAATACTGGGAGCCTATTAGCTACCCCAAATTTGCTCTAATACAGTTTCCGGTTTGATATCGGCAATCCGACCGGTAGCTGATTGAATACCGTATACCCCCTCCTTGGCAGGTAGTAGTTTTTTGGCCTGTGTCGGACCAAACAAGGCAATGGTAGGAGTACCAACAGCTACAGCTAGATGCATCGGTGCACTATCGGTACACAGCATCAAATTAGCACCAGCAATCATGGCTGCCAATTTTCCAATATCTTCTGGAGCAGTAACAATGATGTCACGATGGTACTCGATCATAGCCTGGCACCATTCTGCATCCTCTGGCCCTTTTAGCAAGACAATGGGCAGATCTGGTTGTTTTTGGCGAATGTCCTCAACAATCTTCTGCCATTGCTCAACTGGGTAGATTTTATCAATTCCTTGGGACAGAGCGAGTTGACTAGAACCGCCATGAATAAGAATGTAGCCAATTTCTGGAATCTCTAGCTGTTGCTGTTGAGCTTCTGCCCATTCAATATCTGATTTGGGAACTCTAACCGCGAGTTCTTGACAAGGAACGTTAATACCGAAACCTAGTAGTAAGTCGTGGTACATATGGGCAGCATACTGCTCAGTTTTTAGGGGCACAGGGTTGGTAAAAAACAAATCCCTTGAACCAGCTTGGTAACCAATTCGACGCACAATACCAGTCATCCAGAGCAACAGCCCAACTGACCACCGACGTCCCAGGGTCATCGCAGCATCGTACTCGCGATCGCGGATCACTCCCAACAAGTTACCAAAATCTGCGAGACCATTGCGGTCTTTAAAATCAAAGGTTAGAACTTCATCGACTGACTGACAAACCCGATAAGCCCCCTTGGCTCGCGGTTCCACAATAACGTCAATCTCAGCTTTGGGATAATACTGTTTTAGTTGTGAGAGGGTGGGAAAGAACAGGATTTGGTCGCCAATTCCACCAGGAACAAGGGCTAGTATTCTCATCTCAAATTACTTGAGCTTACGGATCAGTTTAATTTTAACTTGACGCTTGAACGACTAATTCTGAATTATATCCAGGGCATATTATCCTAAGCTCAGCCATGAAGCAGCAGCTAAGAGGTAGAATATCGTGCATTTATTAATTCCAGCAGCCGGAATGGGACGACGGATGGGGAGCGATCGCAATAAGCTTCTTTTAATACTTCTAGGTAAACCAATACTGGCTTGGACACTGCTAGCAGCAGAGAAAGCCAGTAGTATTAGCTGGATTGGGATCATGGGACAACCCTATGACTGGCCAGAGTTTAAAGCAATTCTAGCTGAACTTGCCCTATCTAAACCTGTGGAGTTGATTGAGGGGGGTGAAACGCGGCAAGAATCTGTCTATAATGGCTTGCAGGCTTTACCAGCAGAAGCCAAAAGGGTGTTGATTCACGATGGTGCTAGATGCTTAGCTAGCCCTGAGTTACTGGCACGGTGTGCCCAAGTCTTAATGGGTTGTCCCGGTCTAATTGCCGCTGTGCCAGTCAAGGATACGATTAAAGTGGTGGATGAAGCCAATCTTGTTCAAGATACACCGGATCGGAAGGGATTGTGGGCAGCACAGACACCCCAGGGATTTGAGGTGAAGTTGTTGAAACAGTGCCATGACCAAGGACGTGAGGCTGGCTGGGAAGTTACGGATGATGCCGCTTTGTTTGAACGGTGCAGCTTGCCAGTAAAGATTGTGGAAGGGGAGGAGACGAATTTGAAGGTAACTACCCCAGTTGATTTAGCGATCGCAGAATTTATCTTGCGCCAACGTTTTGAACTCAGTGGAACCGAATCTAGTTAATTAATTAACCATGATTAATCATAGTTTATGTTGCCCAAGGGAATGGAAAATTTCCACATACCAATAATGAAATTACTATGGAGATCCAACAACGCCACCCTTGGCCAGTCAATAGTGAAGAAGCCAAAGCAATTCAACAACAACTACAACCTGAGGTAATTTGTGAAGATCAGTTGGGGGAAGTCCAGTATGTTGCGGGTGTGGATGTAGGTTTTGAGGAAGATGGTGCTATATCACGGTCAGCAGTAGCAGTTTTAAGCTTTCCTGACTTGCAGCTGAGGGAAAATGCGATCGCACGCAGACCCACTACCTTTCCCTATGTACCAGGCTTCCTATCATTTCGAGAAGTCCCTGTAGTACTGGATGCTTTGGAAAAAATTAGCATTATCCCTGACTTAATTTTGTGTGATGGTCAGGGCATTGCCCATCCTCGTCGCTTTGGTCTTGCCTGCCATCTGGGGGTACTGACAGATATTCCTACCATTGGTGTGGCTAAGTCGCGATTCATTGGTGATCATGAACAGTTGCCCGAAAACAAAGGTAATTGGCAACCGCTGAGGGATGATGGAGAAATCATTGGAGCCGTTGTGCGTACTCGGACTGGAGTTAAGCCAGTCTATGTTTCCATTGGTCATCGCATCAGCTTACCCACAGCAATTGATTATGTGTTGCGCTGCACATCTAGGTATCGATTACCAGAAACAACTCGCTGGGCTGATCAACTAGCATCAAAGTGAAGTTAGAATTTAGAATTTAGAATTTAGAATTTAGAAGTTAGAATTTAGAATTTAGAATTTAGAATTTAGAATTTAGAATTTAGAATTTAGAATTTAGAATTTAGAATTTCCCATCCTACATTCTGCCTTCTGCCTTCTGCCTTCTGCCTTCTGCCTTCTGCCTTCTGCCTTCTGCCTTCTGCCTTCTGCCTTCTTCATTCTGCCTTCTGCCTTCTGCCTTCTTCATTCTGCCTTCTTCATTCTACATTCTACATTCTACATTCTTCATTCTACATTCTACATTCTTCATTCTTCATTCTTCATTCTTCATTCTTCATTCTTCATTCTTCATTCTGCCTTCTACATTCTTCATTCTTCATTCTTCATTCTTCATTCTTCATTCTTCATTCTACATTCTACATTCTACATTCTACATTCTTAATTCTTAATTCTTAATTCTTCATTCTTAATTCTTCATTCTTTTGGTAATATCTCTTCTTCTAATCGATTAACCCGTTCCTTGAGTTCTATTACTAAGGTAGCAAGACGCTTAAACATTGGGTGATCAGCGTCTACGCTGCTATAGCTATCAGTTGGTGATGGTCCCTGGTGTTGAGTGGGTCGATTACTATCAGGAACTGACTGGCTGACCTGACGTAACTTAGTCTCTAACTGATTGAGTTTAAATCTCAAGTTAATTATCTCAGATTCAAGAGAAGAAATCCGCGATTCTACAACAGTCATAGAAGCTGTGGCTGGTGGAATAAACTGTGAGATAAAAATTCCTAAGATTAAGCCAAAAGCGAGTATTACGATTGTTCGTTTCAAAGTAGTACAACCCCATTAGTTATCTTACTACCCATTATGAGATACTCTTAAACCGTCATTAATCGGGATCATCCAGTATGAAACGGTCAAGGTGCAATTTATTGTTGTCCGAGTGAGGAGTGGTCATGCAGTAATTGGAGTTGAACTTTCCACCCATCTGTCTGGACGTTCCTGGCATCTCGACCAGGAGTTGCTTGAAAGCCTGAGCAAAGCTCATGTTTACAATCAATCCAACCAAGCTCAACTGCATCAAGCAGACTCAGTCCCATCCCTTTCAAGAAACGCGCGGTACGACGCAACAATACTGCCATTACCTCGGTCTTATTCATGTACCGAGTTAGTTCCTTGTCCGTACCCCGAGCAAGGATGTTTTTGGCAGCATTGTGGTCAGCCTGTAACACGACCCCATTAAATCTGGTAAAGTTGTCCCCGCTCCTTTTCCCCAACAGGGTTCCAGTCACGGAGTCAACTTGCGACGTGTAACTAGGCTGGACTTCTGTCACAATCGACCCAGTCCAATCAGCCCATTTTTGTAATGAGTCCCGCATTTGACCCTTCATCCAGCTATTAAGCTTGCGAGACATGGCTTTGGACTGACGTTTTCCTTTAATCGGTTGTGTTAAATCTTCTGCAAAAATTTTAAGTGACTTCCCATTAAAAAGAGACTTAGATGCGGCTCCTATGATAGCCGTTAATTCTGACTGATTTTGTCTGTAACGCTTGTTCTCTGTTTTTCTGCTTAAGTTATTTTTAAGAATACGATCCGACTTAGCTGGGTCTATTTTTTCTAGTTTTCTATGAAGTGCCCAAAGCTTTCCTCTTTTGCGGTTTTTGGCACATATACGAACGGACTTTTTGGTGGTAACTTTGCCTAACCCTTTCCCATGCGCTTGACCCTCTGAATCATAGAAAGCCTCCGTGTATCCCTTGTCTACTCCTACAGGGCGACGTTCACCGGGAATTTCTACATTTCCATGGTCTACAAGAAAATGAATCTCAAACCTTTGCAGAACTTGGTTATGTATCAACCGAATTTGTCCTTTTATTTTTCGGTTAGATCTGACGATTATCCTGTTTCTCTTTCCTCTCCTTAATCCAGCTAATTCTAGTTGGTATGTATTGCGAGAGAGTCGTTTGCATTTATAACCCACTTGTTGATAAACTATCTGGTTCTTAACCCAGGAATGTCCCCGCTGGAATTCTTTCCTAACTAGTCTATGCAGCAGTGGGTTTTCCAAAAAAGCTAAGGTTTTAAGCTGTTTGCAAAGTTTTTTCCTGGTCTTTTGGTTTTCTTTCCCCGGAAACCTTCTATAAATTTTCTTTATTACCGCATCGATACAGGCTGCCTGCTGGGCTGTAATGGCTTTTGCTACATCATTGATAGTCCAGTCCATTATTTTGGCAGGCAACCCCAGAGTATCTGGAGTCCTGAAGCTTTTTACTTCCGGGATAGCCTTTTTCCAGTCCAGTCCCCAATGCTTGATGCTCCCCAGCTTGTTGTAAGACTCAGCTCTAACGATGCCTAGTTTTTTCATTGTAGACAGCAACTCAGTCTCAATCGACTCAGTCATCCCCACTACGGGGACAATTTGAGTCGATAGCTTTTTGGTTACGCCTACTTTTTTTGACATCGTCAACTGGTGTGTCTTCTTTCTTGATTTAGATAGATTTCTAGCGCTAGCAAAACGTCAATGTCGGTTTGGTACGGTTAAAAACCGTTTTATACCTATTTATTGGGGTTTAGTTGCGTGACTCGTTCCTTTGGACTTTCATTGTAACCATTCAACTATCAGCAGTAAGCTGAAGGGCTACAGGCATAGTATGAATGGCTGATAGCTGATAGCGCTAGACTGAATAGTTACATTGATAGTGACATTAAGATAGCCAAGATGTATCAAAAAGAGCGAGTCACTCATGGGGTGCATCTCATATTTGTAAAAGGGGAATGGGGAATGGGGAATGGGGAATGGGGAATGGGGAATGGGGAATGGGGAATGGGTAATAGGTAATGGGTAATAGGTAATAGGGGAAGCATGTCACTTAAGCCTAATATTTTTACCATTACTATAGCCCCCTGATGGGTAATTGCTTGCTGATCTGGTAAATAGTTCATCTGTTCTGCAACTAAGACCGGATTTTTGTTGTTTTGTCAAGTAGTTCATTTGTTAGGCTTCTTTGACCTGCTCCCTTTATAGTCGGGTGCATCTCATATTTGTAAAAAAGGAAGTGTGGGGCCCGGGCCCGGGGAGTGTGGGAATTTTCTCCCGAATTTTTGCCTAATTGCAAAACTGAGATGCACCCCACTCATGAAACCGCTCTTTTTGATAAGGGGATAAATAGTTAAGGACAAAGTAGAATTATAAATTTGTCTTAGGGATATTTTAACCCAAAGACATAGCTCCTTAGACATAGTTTCTCTCCTCCCTGATGGCTCAGGCTTTAGGCTGTTTCCAACCAGTCATAAATTTTATCTAATTGCTCCAGAGTTACCAAACCATACTGCCAAAGAATCATTGGCAAAAGTCCTGGATCTTGTTCCCGGTGTCGTTGTGCGATCGCAATTGAATCTCTAGAAATTGCTAACTCTTCTTGGAGAAAATGCAAGAATTTTGTATAGGTTTTTGGTGCCATAATTAGTTGTATTTCACCTCCTTTAATAGGCTCTATTTGGGAATTAGTAATCTGAATGTGTAAACCATCAGTAGCCACTATCTCATCTGTCCACTAGGAAATTACGAGTGTCGGTTATACCTGACATAGAAACAGTAGGAAATTTTCAGGTTTTAAGGATAATTAATCCCATAGGAAAGTAGTTGACTTTCCCAATCATCACCCGACTAGGATTTAGGATGACAGGAATAGCACTCTAGTATCCCTGTATAAATTTTCAGGGTTAGGAGGCTGATTACCTGTGTCCTAAATCACTGCCAACCTGAGATTCTCGTCAACCTAGAACAGCAATCTTATGTGTCTTGATGCAGTCGCTCATGGGGGAAACCACGGCAGTCGCTCATGGGGGAGACCACGGCAGTCGCTCATGGGGGAAACCACGGCAGTCGCTCATGGGGGAAACCACGGCAGTCGCTCATGGGGGAAACCCCCAAGACCGCGCTGCCTCCCCAAGACCGCGCTGCATCGCTTTCTTCCCAGTATCGAGATCAAATACCCCACTCGCATCACCCCTAGACCTTGCCAACACAGTGAGTTGGCAAGACCCTCCTAGCTCATATGGTTAAGTCAAGCAAAATTCGACAGTTTTAAACACACACTACATCAGACCCTTGATTGACAATGGTCTGTCAAGTTAAAAACTTTGGCTGGCGTACGCTATAACTGACTACTCTCTCACACCCTCAACTTAGCGATTCACCGCTAAGAGTCAGTAGCGTCACCCCTACCCTTGTTTTCCCAACCTTGATTAATTATGTCAAGGGCAGCCATTAGTAATCAAGGGTATAGTCATTTGCGAGCTTTTTACATCTGTCTTAGGAAAGATTACCCTAATTTGGATGGACTACCAACAGATTTCCCTTGAATTTTCCAATAATTTTTCCATACACTGATGAAAGGGAGCAGGGAGCAGGGAGCAGGGAGCGGGGAGCAGAAATATGCAGAAATATGCAGAAATATGTCTTAAGCGTTACTTCGACTGCTATATAGGAACGATAGCATCAAGCTTCATGCTTGATATAGCGCTACGGGCAATGGCATTGGCAAGAGCCAAGAGGCAAAAGTAAACTTAGTCATAGCTTACTTCTGACTTCTGACTTCTGACTTCTAACTTGCGCGTAGCGCTATATTAGTTAGGTGCGGTACTACTCCCATCCAGAAACTTGACAGTTACCTGGTCACCTACTTTCAGACCCAGTTCAGCCGCACGTCCGCCACGGAGTTCAATCACTTGGTCAATAATTTCCTTTCCTGGACCATAGGTAGGACATTTATCGGTTTGGCAGGGGGGGACAGATTTTGCGATCGCTTTTACTTCCCCATTTCTTAGAAACACCATATCCAGATAGATTTTAACATTCTTCATCCAAAAGCTGACACGCCGTGGTGGGTCGAAGCCAAATAACATCCCCCGATCCGGTGCTAGAGATAGGCGATACATCAAACCCATTGCCTGTTGCTCAGGGGTCTGTGCCACTTCCAGCCCAATCCGCTCACCTGCGATGTCAGCCTCAGCAGAAATTGGTAACATTTGACCTAATTTGCTTGGTGATTGTGAAACTGATGGGGCTGTTGCTGGTGGTTGACCAGATTTCACAGAGGTACTATTTATAGTGTCTTCTGGAACTGACCCTGCTGAACAGCCCATCAGTAAAATACTTAGTGCTATTGCACATAGAGTGATTTGAAACTTCATACCCACAACCCTAAGCCTCCCGCAACACATAACCAACACCACGCACCGTCTGGATTAATCGCCTTTCACCTTCATCTTCAATCTTGATACGTAAATAGCGAATATAGACTTCAATCACATTGGACTCTCCCATAAAGTCATAACCCCAAACATTTTCCAAAATTTGTTCGCGAGTTAATACTTCTCTGGGATGGCTGATCAAATACTTGAGCAGTTCAAACTCTTTCATGGTCAAATCAATCACCCGTCCGTTGCGCATTGCTCTACGCTGGCTTAGGTCTAAGGTTAGTTCTCCAAACCTGAGCTGCTCAGAGCCTCCTGTTTTTGGCTCTAGATAAAGGCGCACCATTTTCACAAATGGCTCGCTACGATAGGGTTTCAGAAAATAATCATCAGCTCCTGCTTCTATACAAGCCACTCGATCCTCTACTCGGTCATGGGCCATCAGCATGATTACAGGTACGCGAGAGCCTTCACGTCTGAGCTGATCGCATAATCTCAGCCCTGATTCTCCTGAAAGTGCTCTATCCACAACCACCATTGCTGGCTGGAGTTCACTGGCTTGATGGCAAGCAACGGAGGCATCAAGGGCAATGACTGTATGATAACCTGCTTCTTTCAAGTCCTGACTCAGCCGTTCCGCCAATATTTGATCGTTTTCTACAACTAAGACACAGGGATTCCTTTCCAGGGTCAGATTTGGCATAGATAATGCTTGTCAGCACAAGCTGGATATAACTATGGTGAATACCAACCCTGTTTTAGCATGCTCTAATTAAATACTGCTGAGTGTTGAGTGAGTAATGGGTAATAGGTAATGGGTAATGGGTAATGGGTAATGGGTAATGGGTAATAGGTAATGGGTAAGCTATCAGCTATCAGCTATCAGCTATCAGCTTATGCGCTACGCGCACGCTACGCGAACAGCTATCAGCGGTTTGCAATTGGGTGAGGTAAAGAGTCCTGGGTTTTAGGGAACAGGGAACAGAAAACAGGCAAGAGGCAAGAGGAACCCACCCCTAACCCCTCCCAGGAGGGGAAGGCAAGAGGAAAAAAAGCCTATTTACAACTATGAGATGCACCCTCTGTTCCCCGATTCCCGATTCCCGATTCCCGATTCCCGATTCCCGATTCCCTTTTTCCATATATCTCAAAACAAAAAAAATAGCCGTAGAAATATTATCCACGGCTATTTAAATGACTTATGTCACTGAGTTCCCAAACCGAACCTGATGTGATCCTATTGCGACCAGACCGCAGCCTTGGCCAGGGGGGGGTTTCCCCCCCATAAATTTAAAGTGTTATGGCAACAGCCAATACTTCATCATGGTTGTCATCACTTCTCCAGGAGTTTCAGTAGGTTCCAAAGGGCTCCAGTCGGCAATCTCCCCATAGCCAAGGGAATAAAACCTTTGCATACTATGGATTACGGCTTGACGAGGACCTTTTAGAGTGTGCTCAACAGGTTGTTTTTTGAGATTTTGCTTGAAGTTTTTTGACATAAGTCGAAACTTGGAATCATTGTGGTTGTATATGATAATTGTAATGATTATAATTTTATTTGTCAAGGTTTTTTAAACTTTTTTTTGGGAAGTTTTAGAGAGAATAAAAAAAAGCGATCGCGTCAGCTATCAGCTATCAGCTTAAGCGCTACGCGCACGCTACGCGAACAGCTATCAGCTATCAGCTATCAGCTAATACGTCGAAGCCTGTGCCACCGATTCCCGATTCCCGATTCCCGATTCCCGATTCCCGATTCCCGATTCCCGATTCCCGATTCCCGATTCCCGATTACCTTGTTTTAAGCTGACCGCTGACTGCTTACACTTTGATTAATTTCAATTTCCTCAATCGGAGCCACAAATTCTGTGATAGTTTTGCTAAAGTTGACTTGACCAATAACTTGCCATTTTAGTTTAAGTTTAGGGGTATTATTAAGATAATCATAGCTACCTTCAAGGATAGTAATTTGGCTAATAGTGTGAGTTGTAGCTGTTTGTTGGGCTTGATAATTGTTAGCCGTTGATAAATTATAAGTTTCGATGATTTCTTTGTAGTTAGTTAAAATTACCCCTGTCGTCAGGGAAGCCAATTTTTCTAGGTTGATTAGGTCAGGGTCACAGATATCGATAAAAAACTCTTGTTTAAATTCCCTGGATGTAGTAATTATTGTGGGCTTTTGTTGCTCCGGATGTAACTTTTGTGGATGGGTTGCTCTAAATGTTGAGGCAATTTCCCATTTACCAGGATAGATGCTGATGTGTGGTAGTTTTGTTGGTGATTCGGTAATGGGTTGAGCAACAATCTCTATTTGACCTTGGGAGATGTCGTCAGTTAGTTCTTTCTGAAGCTGCTGGCTGATTTGGGATAGTAAGTTTTGAATCATTTTTTTTAGGTAATAGATTATGGGTAATAGGTAATAGGTAATAGGGAATGGGTAATAGGTAATAGGTAATGGGTAATGAGTAATGGGTAATGGGTAATAGGTAGTGGGGAATGGGTAATAGGTAATGGGTAAGTAATAGGTAATAGGTAATGGGTTATAGGTTATGGGTAATGGGTAATAGGTAGTGGGTAATAGGTAGTGGGTAATAGGTAATAGTTTTTGAGGTCTGATTCTGTCTGATTTGACTAACAACCGCCTCTAGGGTATAATAATTAACTCCATTCCAAGTATACATCCATATACGGGCGGGTTCCCTGCTTGTGTCTGGTTTAACTAAATTCCCGATTCCCGATTCCCGATTCCCGATTCCCCATTCCCCATTACCCATTACCAATTACCAATTACCGATTCCCGATTCCCTATTACCTATTACCCATTACCCATTACCCATTACCCATTCCCTATTCCCTATTCCCTATTCCCCATTACCATTACTATAGGTATAGTTAAATAATGACATTAATGTGAAAACCGACACCATATTCTATCGCCTGTTCCAATCGTTTCCCAGCATCTTCTTTGAATTAATTAACCATTCCCCTACAGAAGCACAAGCTGATCAATTCGCCTCTGTGGAAGTTAAACAACTAGCTTTTAGAATTGATGGAGTATTCCTGCCGACAACTACCACAGCCCAATCACCGATTTATTTTGTAGAAGTCCAATTTTGTGGTGATTTACCCTAGGGCGTGTTTTTCAACTCGGAGATCCCCCTAAATCCCCCTTAAAAAAGGGGGACTTTGAGTATGGCTCCCCCCTTTTTTAAGGGGGGCTGGGGGGGATCATAATCTTGTGGAAAACTTTGAAAACACGCCCGAGCCGCAATGTGGATAAAGTAGCAACTCAACAATATCTTGAATTACTCGATTCCCCAAGGGTATCTCGGATTTATCTCGATGAATTAGCCGAGACCTCTGCACCATCGGTGGGTATCGCTACAGTACAGCTAATTGTAACCGAGCAAGATTCTGCGATCTCACTTGCTCAAGACTTGATTCAACGAACCACTGAGGAAATAGACAATGAAAGACAAAAGCGAGAACTTCTACAATTAATAGAGACCATACTGGTGTATAAGTTACCTAAACTCAGTCGTAGGGAGATAGAAGCGATGTTTAGCTTAAGTGATTTACGGCAAACCAAAGTTTATCAGGAGGCTTTAGCAGAAGGCATACAAGCAGGTAGGCTTGAAGGTATACAAGCAGGGAGACTTGAAGGTATACAAGCAGGGAGACTTGAAGGTATAATTCAAGGCAAATTAGAGTCCATACCTCGGTTGTTAGCTTTGGGGTTAACCGTAGAACAAGTTGCCCAAGCTTTAGAATTAGAGGTTGAACAAGTTACAAAGGTGCTCCAGCAGTCTTCTGATAGTTGAAATAAAAACCATCCCATAGTTAGGTAATGGGAACTAGGTGGGTTTACGCGGGTGACCCATTACCCATTACCATTACTATAGCTATAGTTAAGTAATGACATAAATGTGAAAACCGATACCATCTTCTATCGCCTGTTTCAATCGTTTCCCAGCATCTTCTTTGAATTAATTAACCATTCCCCTACAGAAGCACAAGCTGATCAATTCGCCTCTGTGGAAGTTAAACAACTAGCTTTTAGAATTGATGGAGTTTTTCTGCCCACCACCACTACAGCCCAATCACCGATTTATTTTGTAGAAGTCCAATTTCAGAGGGACTATCAATTTTACTCCCGCTTCTTTAGCGAAATTTTTCTGTACTTAAACAAAAACCAAATCAGCAATGATTGGCGTGGTGTGGTGATTTACCCGAGCCGCAATGTGGATAAAGGAGCAACTCAACAATATCTTGAATTACTGGATTCTCCAAGGGTATCTCGGATTTATCTCGATGAATTAGCCGAGACCCCTGCACCATCAGTAGGTATAGCTACAGTACAGCTAATTGTCACCGAGGAAGATTCTGCGATCTCACTTGCTCAAGACTTGATTCAACGAACCACTGAGGAGATAGACAATGAAAGACAAAAGCGAGAACTTCTACAATTAATAGAGACCATACTGGTGTATAAGTTACCTAAACTCAGTCGCACGGAGATCGAAGCGATGTTTAGCTTAAGTGATTTACGGCAAACCAAAGTTTATCAGGAGGCTTTAGCAGAAGGCATACAAGCAGGTAGGCTTGAAGGTATACAAGCAGGGAGACTTGAAGGTATACAAGCAGGGAGACTTGAAGGTATAATTCAAGGCAAATTAGAGTCCATACCTCGGTTGTTAGCTTTGGGGTTAACCGTAGAACAAGTTGCCCAAGCTTTAGAATTAGAGGTTGAACAAGTTACAAAGGTGATCCAGCAGTCTTCTGATAGTTGAAATAAAAACCATCCCATAGTTAGGTAATGGGAACTAGGTGGGTTTACGCGGGTGACCCATTACCCATTACCATTACTATAGGTATAGTTAAGTAATGACCTTAATGTGAAAACCGATACCATATTCTATCGCCTGTTTCAATCGTTTCCCAGCATCTTATTTGAATTAATTAACCATTCCCCTACAGAAGCACAAGCTGATCAATTCGCCTCTGTGGAAGTTAAACAACTAGCTTTTAGAATTGATGGAGTATTCCTGCCGACAAATACCACAGCCCAATCACCGATTTATTTTGTAGAAGTCCAATTTCAGAGAGACTCTCAATTTTACTCCCGCTTCTTTAGCGAAATTTTTCTTTACTTAAACAAAAACGAAATCAGCAATGATTGGCGTGGTGTGGTGATTTACCCGAGCCGCAATGTGGATAAAGGAGCAACTCAACAATATCTTGAATTACTCGATTCTCCAAGGGTATCTCGGATTTATCTCGATGAATTAGCCGAGACCCCTGCACCATCGGTGGGTATAGCTACAGTACAGCTAATTGTAACCGAGGAAGATTCTGCCATCGCACTTGCTCAAGACTTGATTCAACGAACCACTGAGGAGATAGACAATGAAAGACAAAAGCGAGAACTTCTACAATTAATAGAGACCATACTGGTGTATAAGTTACCACTACTCAGTCGTAGGGAGATAGAAGGGATGTTTAGCTTAAGTGATTTACGGCAAACCAAAGTTTATCAGGAGGCTTTAGCCGAAGGTAGGCTTGAAGGTGAAATTCAAGGCAAATTAAAGTCTATACCTCGGTTGTTAGCTTTGGGGTTAACCGTAGAACAAGTTGCCCAAGCTTTAGAATTAGAGGTTGAACAAGTTACAAAGGTGCTCCAGCAGTCAACGGATCCCTGATACAACAAGCATCCCATAGAAAAATACCATTCCCTAGGCTAGGTGGGCAAATAATCAGAGTTTGGCAATTTCCTCAGCAATCATGTCCATTTGCCCACCCTACAAGATATCGATTCCCGATTCCCGATTCCCGATTCCCGATTCCCGATTCCCGATTCCCCATTACTTTAAGATTTTTTAAAATTGTCAGTTTTTCCTGGGCATACCGTGCTATTATTAGATTGTCGAGTAAATCATAGAGTCCTGAAATGATTCTATCTCCTAGGATAAACTTATGGTCTCTTGGCAACCGGTTTAAAATGGGAACATACCACTTGATCAGGTCGTAGGTTCTTTGGATAATTGGTAAATCACTCATTTCCATAAAAAAATCCGCCGCAGGCGGAAAAGGGTAAGATAAAATAAATAAAAGGGTAGAGGGCAAAAGGGCGAAAGGACAAAGAAGAGTCCACGCCTAGGAACAAACTACCCGGAAACCGAAGTAGTCGGACCTGAGGTCCGGCGAGGAGTCGTTGCGATTGGCACAGCGGCCGGACCTCGAAGCGTAGGACCAAGAGCCACCGCGCAGCAGCCGATTATCATTATTATTATCAGTCCAGGCACTACCGTCTATTGGGGCATCATCATAGTTGACATGCCAGGTATCTTCACACCATTCCCATACATTACCCATCATATCATACAATTTCCAGTTATTCGGGATTTTTTGTCCTACTGGATGAGTTTGGCTATCAGAATTACCAAAGTACCAAGCATACTGTCCCAGTTGTGACTCATCGTCGCCATAGTAATATCTAGTTGTCGTAGCTGCTCGACAGGCATATTCCCATTCCGCCTCACTGGGCAAACGGAATTTTCGATTTTGGAGTTGACTCTTAAATTTTACATTGAGTCGCGCACAAAATTCTCGACAATCATGCCATGATACCTGCTCAACGGGTAGTTTATTATCGCCTTCAAAGTGAGATGGCGTGGAGTTAAGGCTGGTGTCAACTTGCTGGTAACCAGCAACGTCTTGCCACTGCTGCTGAGTTACTGGAAATTTTCCCATCCAGAACGCTGGTACATTTACCTGATGCTGGGGTCCTTCGTCAACCTCCCTACCAGACTCATTGTCGGGCGAACCCATCAAGAAGCTACCTGCTGGGATGGGTAGCATTTCTAAGAGACCCCCTTCACCTAAATCAAAGATGTCTTTAATTATATGCAACTCTATTAAGGTGCTTTTGATGTAGGTGATGATGGCTTGCTCCGTGGGGACTACTACCAGGGAGGAGTCTCTAGATGGGCTGATGGTTTCACTAAATTGCACTACTTCTACCTCGTTCCCCAGTTTCAGACTCTCAGTGACTTGCAACTTTTTGGTTGTCAACGACTCTTGTAACCCTTGCACTTGGTTGTCTACATAGGTTTTCACTGCCAGTTCTGTGGGGACAGCTTGATTCGAGTTGTCTGCCAAGGTAATATCGCTGGAAAATTCATTAACCGCTTCTCCTAATTGTAGTTTCAGGTCTCCCTTCACTTCCAGTTTAGCGGTGGGAGTCTCTGTCCCAATTCCTAGGTTGCCCTTAACTTTGAGGGCTTCTTCAATGGTTAGAGGTCCGTGGAAGCTTGTTGCTTTTTGTTTTATGTCTTGAAGAGTCTTACCCAAACGGTCAATTTCATCCATGGCGGCATTCCAATCTGCCGAAAGGATTAAATCTCCAGGATTTTTGTCTTTTGGTTCAAAACCGTTGGTCATTGTTTTCTAAGTTTTATTAGAGTTATCACTAAAATAAAATTTCCCACACAAGCGTTAACTTAAAATTATTGCTCTTGGTAATTACTGGAAATATCACTCGATTATACATAATTGCGGTTTCTTTGTCTTCGCTATTAAACAAACCCGCTTCAGTTAACCCAACTTCCTGATCGCCAGGTTCCCCAAAATCTAGGTCTACAGACAACATAATTTTACACTTTTTACTTTCACCGTCCCCAGTCTCTATTAAATCTTTACCGATGTCAAAGGTTTTAAGTTCTTTCCGAAACACTTCATTTCCCAATTTGGTATCCTGAGCTGGAGCAACCGGGGTGCTGCTAGTACCTAGTGCGATGTAGCGGATCGGATCAATTTTTTGATTAGTAAATAACTTAGCCACTAATTCCCGCCCTGTATAAACAATCGAGTTATCAGCTTTAACTTCATCCACCAGCTGAGCTTGAGAATTATACTTTTGGATAGTTAACCTACCTTTCATGTCGAGGCTTTCGGCAATTTTCATATTAAGAATTTAGAATTTAGAATTTAGAATTTAGAATTTAGAATTTAGAAGGAAGAATGGGGAATGGGGAATGGGGAATGGGGAATGGGGAATGGGGAATGGGGAATGGGGAATGGGGAATTTAGAAGGAAGAATGAAGAATGGGGAATGGGGAATTGGGAATGGGGAATTGGGAATGGGTGCATCTCATATTTGTAAAAAAGTTGCTAGTGGTGCTTCAGGGGGGGCCTCATTTTCCGCCTCGTAGCCAGGCTTTGGATAGCCCGCCCCGTAACGCACCACCGTGTCAAACAGCTTTTAGGAGATGCACCCTTGGGAATTGGGAATCGGAACCCACCCCTAACCCCTCCCAGGAGGGGAACGGGAATCGGGAATCGGGAATCGGGAATCGGGAATCGGGAAGTTAGTGCGTAGGGTGTGTTAGGGGCGGGCTTGCCCTCATCTTCAACACCGAGAGCCAGTTTTGTTACAGCCCGCACCGTAACGCACCACCAATGTCGAATCGGGAATTTAGGATTTAGAATTGGGAATCGGGAAGTTAGAAGTTAGAAGTTAGAAGTTAGAAGTTAGAAGTTAGATTAACCATTCTTAATTCTACATTCTTAATTCTTAATTCTACATTCTTAATTCTACATTCTACATTCTACATTCTACATTCTTAATTCTTAATTCTTAATTCTACATTCCCTACTCCCTACTCCCTACTCCCTCTCAAGCAAAACGATTCCCGCTATCAAAGCCAGTATAGTCAAATACTCCACAAGTAAGCAGATTATCCGACATTTCGTGGACTACTCCCTCTGGATAGGGAACCTGAACGCTACTAATAGTCAAGGTATCTTCGGCAAGATGTTCTTCCCTAAACGGAGAACGTTCAACAGTTAACTCTGCTACTATCTCGTGAGTTTCCTGAAAGCGCTTCTGATAGGTAATCATCCCGAGAACACCAGCAGCTTTAACGTTGTCAATAATTCCAGCAATTTGATGGCGAGGATGATCCCCTGCTTCGTGAAACTTATCAGTAAAGCCGGGAATATCCCAAGGGATTTTTACCTCAAACACCCCTGGGGTGAGTTTGTAGAATCTCATTTCCAGAGAGGCGACGGGTTGACTGAAGCCAAAGGTGGCTTGATCAAAGCGCTGTTGGTCAAATTGTGCCAGGGGATACCCCTCAGCTAACTCTGCTTCCAGCCGCCAGCGAGAGGTGTCGGTTGGTAGTAGGGGCGTTCCTTCTGTTGCATAAGGTTTACCGTTAACGTCAACGGTATTCTCTCGAAAGGACAATACATCGGATGCCCTCGCTTCTCCTTGGTAAGTAACCGATTCTTCAGTATCGCAGTTAACAATTCGCAAATTGTATAATACCACAGGCAGACTTGGCTGAACTGCCAGGAAAATTTCGATTTCCTCTGGCTGCGGGTTGGGGTTATAGACCTCAAATTCTTCCCGAAGTGTCAGCAAGTAGCGATGTTCTGGCTGATTAGGAGGATGTAACTGAGTCAGCCGAGGCATGAACTCTTGAATTTGAATGGTTTTCTTGGCGGCTTGAGCGGCGGGAGAATCTTCTAAAATTCCCAAGTTGGCAGCAACCAAATCAATAATCCCTGGCTTGGTAGCAGCTCCTTGACGGAGGATGTGAATCAAGCCTTTTAGTCGCTCTCGGTAAGGAGCATAACTCTTGGCAATCTCATTGGGATAGGCTGCTTCTAGCAATTGCCGATTTTGGATAATCAGATCAGTTCCTGCCGGAAGGGTTTGGGATTGGGGTTGATCAGGGTGTTGGTAAGTTTTTTGGTAGAGTAAGGGGTCTTGTAGAGAGTGATTCAAGCCCTTTATTAACCCCTGCTCTACCTCCGCCAGAGTGGGAATATGGCTAGGGCTGATATAGTCTGGATAGGCGGCTTCTAACAACAAGCGATTGAGACGTTGTCGGTCTTCCCCGATGGGCTGTTGTGCCAGCAATTGCTGAGCGGCTTTGCTAAGAGTCAGGGTTTGGAAGTATGGCTTATTTTTCCGGTAGAGGGAGGGATTAACCAGCTGTTGGTTGAGTGTTTGCACCAGTCCCTGCTGTAGGGGTTCAGGCAGCGGGGGGAAACCGTCATAGTGATTGAGCAGTTCCAGAGTTTCTGGGGGCAAGTGAATTTTGAGATAATGACTGAGTTGATCGGTAGCAACGGTAGCAACCAACAGCTGAATGGCTAGACCGGGCAGATCCCTGAAAGACTCTAGGTTAAATTGAGCCTGGGCAACCTGATAGCGCTCCAGAAGGCTCTTGGTATCGTGATCAAGTTGCGATCGCAAATACTGAGACAGTTCATCCCTGCCTTGATCAAGTTTCTTGGCCAAGTTACTGACATTTTTAATACTCCCTGGACTAAACTGGTGACTTACCTGTACCAGTTGAGAGGTGCCTCCTAACGCTTCTAGGTAGAGAGCAAAAAGTTGATCTAAATCTCCCTTTTGGGCAGCAATAAAGCCTTGAGACCCTTTATTGTCAGCGGTATCCACATGATGGGAACGCATCACAGCGAGCAAGTCGGTTTCCCCTTGCTCCAGCAAAAAGCCAAAGACATCAATAAATTGGTAGAGCAAACTCTCAACATTGGCTCCGTCATAGAAATGAGGAAACCGACTGGTGATGCTGGTGGTTTTGCCGCGTTTTTCCATTACCTATTACCTATTACGCTACTCAAAGTCCCCCTTGCTAAGGGGGATTTAGGGGGATCCCCACCTCATGGGATAGAAAATTGCTACATTACTTATCTTCAATCACAATTGACAAACTAGACGACTCTTGTAACTGAATCTCAGCCCGTTCTACAATCGCAATCGGAATATTGTCGTGATAGGAGCTACCCTTAGCTGTGAGTTCTAGCTGATCAATCCTGTAGTTAGAATCTCGGAGAAAGCTCCGGAGTGCTTCCATTAACTTCTCCTGAATAGCTTCTGAAACTTGGCCATTGCTGATGAAACTCTGAAGGGTTTCCTGGTCAAAATTGCCTGCCTTAGTCCTGATCTGTAGCAGCAAGAGAGTTTGCAATTGGTCATAATCCAGATTTTCTCCCACTGCTAGTTTGGGTAACTGCTGCAACAGAGAGGGAGTCAAAATACTCCGAACTGCTGCTTCCATAACGCTCTTAAGTTGTGCTGGGTCAACAGTTTCGGGAACTGCAACCGCCGGAGTTAGCCTTAAATTCAAAGTAGCGATCGCAACATCAACAACCTGGATATCACTATCAATGACAAACTGACTATCTAACTGAGTTTTTTCAAATTTTTTGACCTGAATTTGGGACTTATCTGGGTCAATTCTATCCTCATTATCTTCACCATTCAGAAACCGAAAATCCTCCAGTTTCCAATTAATATCTAGCACTGATTCTACGGTTTTTGCTTGCTTAACCAGCTGCTCAAGTTGAATATTTTCTTCTGGTTGGAGTTGCTCAAGATAAGCACTAACCTGCTCCCGAACCTGTTGGTAAATTTGCTGCTTCTCTTGTTGGGTAACTGTAACCGGTAAAATCAGCTTCAAGGCTCCGGTAATGGTGAGTAATCTCTCATAGAGAAATACCGAACTGAGCTGAGCCTGCTCCACAAACGTGACATTAACGGTTTCGCCATCAAAGGGAATCCCTGGTTGCCAGAAGGAGGGAATTAACTTGATTGCTTCGATGGTGGTGATTGTTTCAATTCTTGCCTTAATCTCACTCCTAACCACTGCCTGGGATGGTTTGAAGTCAGCAAAATAGTGTTGTAGGGCTTGTTCAATTGCCTGTTGTTTGGAATCATCTAGTGCTTTAGCCTTAATTTGTAAGGCTACAGGAAGGGGTTTGATTTCTGAGGCAACGCGAACCGAGTGGGGGGTGAACTTTTCTAATATATCCACCTCTAGCCGTTTCACTGGCGTTTCGGAGGATTGATAGTGCTGGCGAGCCAGTTCAATGCCTTTTGAATTACGGATACTGGTGGTGAGGGTAAAATCAACTAAATCATTGACACCGTTGCAGCCTAGTATCTTACTCGTGAGTTGAGAGATGAGCAAGGGTTGACCCATTTTCTGGTCTTTGAGATGGGAGATAATTGTCTGCTGCACCTTTTCTTCCAACTGTAGCCGTTCCTCTGGAGACAGTTTCAGTCCCGGTTGGAGTTCAATTTGGAATACCCCATCAACGTTCACTGCTGTCGCCGCTTTAAGTAATGGGTAGATTCCCGCTGCCTTAACTCGGTCAATTTCTTGTTTGAGCTGACTAACTTTCTCAAGATCTCTAAAATCAATGCCATCAACAAATATTTCAATGATTCCAAAGTCTTGCCGTGCAATAGCCTGCTCATTGCTAACCGTAAGAGTTACGCTATCAAC
Source organism: Moorena sp. SIO3A2 (assembly GCF_010672265.1). Classification (NCBI taxonomy): domain Bacteria; kingdom Bacillati; phylum Cyanobacteriota; class Cyanophyceae; order Coleofasciculales; family Coleofasciculaceae; genus Moorena; species Moorena sp. SIO3A2. The sequence goes on along the minus strand of NZ_JAAHHC010000004.1, from coordinate 155,857 downwards.
CTCTAAATCTTGCCAAGTTGCACTAGCCTGAGCTTCCCCAGCTGCTCCAGAAATCCCAGCCTCTACCTCTACTTCCACCTCTTGATTTTCACCTGCTGAGAGGATTACCTCTTGAGTGGTGTGATAGTCTTTAGTTTGTGTGCCTAAGATTTCGAGTTTTATCGTTGTCCCTTTGGGAACCTTAAGGTCTTCACTAAGGGAGCCACTCTTAGTAACCTTAACCTTGCCCTTAGCAACGTGGAAGTTTTCTCTAACTTGCACTTCCCGCACCCCAGGTAAACTCAACAGAGCATTCCGGATGGACGTAGTATTACCACCACTGGTCGCCAGCAGGGTTTGCTTGGCTCTTTGGCGCAGTTGTTCGTCACTCTCCTGTAGTTTACCGGTAAATCGGAGGGTTTCTTGATTATTAACTGACTTGACACCTACTACCGGCTGAGGCATCACCACAATAGTTTCAGCTTCAGTTTCCTCTGTTTTACCCCGTCGTAGAGCCTGGACTCTCACCTGGGCAGTGGTTTGGTCTTTGGAAATCTTGCCTTCTTCAATGGTTTCGTAGGCTTTTTTGGGAGACTCCTGGGTATCTTCCGTGGTAACTAGTGTACCTTTGGGAATAAAAATATCTTCATCAATGCCGATATCTCGCGTAAAGGTAACTTTTCCGGTAGCATAATCCGGTTCTCCCCGCTTAATGCCTAAAATAGCAACTACTTTGTCAAGGTCAATGCCTTCGGCAGTATCCACAAAGCCAGACAGATATACCCGTTGCATCTGCTCGTAGAGGAGGGCGAGTTCCCAAGCAAAGGACTCGTATAGAGTGCGCACCACACTGCCTTCTTGAAAATCCGTTAGGGTGTCAGGAGTGCGACTCTGCATGGCCTCGAACAGTTGAGCAAAGCCTTTTTTCTCAAAAACCATCTCATTAAGCTCCAGCTAGTGAAGTTAAATTTTGCGTGTAATTTCTAGCTAATGAACTCATTACCCATTACCCATCACCCATTATTACCCATTACCCATTACCCATTACCCATCACCCATTACCCATTACCCATTACCCATTACCTATTACCTATTACCTATTACCTATTACCTATTACCTATTACCCATTACCCATTACCTATTACCCATTACCTATTACCTATTACCTATTACCTATTACCCATTACCCTCCAGGTAGGGAAAAGCTCAGGGTCAAGGGTGTTTCCTGGCCTACAGCTTTAAGGACTACAGTTGCTACGAGTGTATAACGTTGCTGACGAGAGGGAGGCTCAAAATCTATGGCCTTGATTTCTTCTATCCGAGGTTCTTGAGCTAGACACTCACGGATATACAAATTAGCAAGGGAGCGAAGACGATTATTATTTTGTTGACCCACTAACAGGTGGAGCCGTGACCCATAATTAGGATGTCCCAAAGCGGCAAGCTCCCCTTTACGGGTGTAAAGGCGATTGAGAATTGCCTGAGCCAAATTATCTAAACCTGTCGCTGTTGCCAAGTCACGATTGACACTTTTAAGGTCTACTAATTGTCGCTCAGAAATAAATTGTCCAGTGTGGCGGCGAGTGAATAATAAATCTTTTTCCATTAGGTGATGGGGAATGGGGAATGGGGAATCGGGAATCGGGAATCGGGAATGGGGAATGGGGAATGGGGAATGGGTAATGGGTGATGGGTAATAGGTGATAGGTAATGGGTAATGGGTAATGGGTAATGGGTAATGGGTAATAGGTAATAGGTAATAGGTAATAGGTAATGGCTGATGGCTGATCGCTGATGGCTGATCGCTGATGGCTGATCGCTGATGGCTGATCGCTGATGGCTGATCGCTGATCGCTGATGGCTGATGGCTGATCGCTGATCGCTGATCGCTGATCGCTGATCGCTGATGGCTGATGGCTGATGGGGAATTTTGCGATCGCACTAAACTGATTTGAAAAACAAGCTTGTAGCTTGTAGGGTGGGCAAAAACATTTTGGTTCACATGAGTCTTCTAGATAAGATAACTTTGCCCACCCTACTTTAATTGGTATTTTTTTAACTGCATTCCAAGTCTACATCCATGTAGGGGCATTGCTGAGGGGCGGAATGAATATGAGTGGGGTGGGCATCCTGCCTGCCGGGAATTGAAACGGGCAAGATGCCCATTCCACCAAGATGCCCATTCCACCAAGATGCCCATTCCACCAAGATGCCCATTCCACCAAGATGCCCATTCCACCAAGATGCCCATTCCACCAAGATGCCCATTCCACCATTTAAGTTTGCACTATCAGGTAACGGTCTGTGTCTTCTCAGCTTAATCAAACCAATTTTAGGAACTTGAACAAACAACCATTTTCCGTTAACAGTACAGAACTTTAACCAAGAATTATCAGCATTTGGAAAGTTTAACGTCCGATATCTGGCAACATTCTTAAATCGAGGCTTGCCACTGCGTTTACCATTTTTGTCCCCTGCTATAAACCTGTTAAAAGCGTTTTTTACTCTTGTACAGACATCTTGCAAAACAGTTGAATACACCTCAGTAAAGTCTATCAACTCTCCAGACCATCCAATCTTAACCAAGTCTTTCTTGATAACTGGAAGTTGCTTTTTCTGGCTGTAGAAATTGGGCTGATCTTTAAGCTCCGGAAGGTAAAAGATTAATGGACAGGCATTGACCGGACATCTATTTTTATCCCACCAATCAAAACGCTCACCCAACATCCGGTTATACCAATATCGACCAACAACTCGCAGCCACTCGTTCAGTGTGAGTGTTTGTTGAGTCTCTGGATATAGTCGATATTGATACGTGTATTTCATTGGTGTTAACTTTTAAGCTACACTGATTATAGTAGACAACAGCAGGATTTTTATGAATAATGACTTTTTATCTAAGGGTCGGTCTGTCTGTGACCTTAAAGCTCATCTCGTCAAGACGACCAAGTATCGTCGCCAAGTCTTTACTGGTGAGATGATTAGCCGTTTACATGAAATTTTTGAAAACTTACTTGAACAACAAGAATGATCGCTTGTTAGCCTTGATGGGGAAAAAGACCATGTTCACCTGCTGTTCCAGTATCACCCTGACATTCACCTGAGTAAACTGGTTAACTCATTGAAGAGTGTCTCAAGCCGAAAAATAAGAGTAGAATTTAGTGAACAACTAGCCAGAATCTACTACAAAAAACCTGCACAAGTGGAATAGTTCTTACTTTATTGCTAGTTGTGGTGGCGTTACTATTTCTACTCTTAAAAAGTACATTGAAAACCAAGACACTCCTGAGATGAGCAACAAAGACCCTGCACAAAATTCATCCCGGAGATGAAACCTTAGAATAGTGGAGCCTTACTACAAAAAGATTTAACCCTTAACTCACAGACTGCCAACTATAAAGGCTCCACTATTCTTGCGGTAACTTCTGACCACGCTCACGCTACGCTTTGAGACGTGGGATGAATTTTGTCAGAAGCTAAAAAAGGAGCTTGATGAGCAACGCCTACACTAACAATAGCAACTCTCAACTGCAACATATCTTAACATAAACCTATTGTTTTTTACATTTATATACGAAAAATTCATACATCAATTAGGATGAAGGATTTAGTCAATATTGCTTGAACCCCTTGAAAAATATAGGATTGATTCGTTTTATTCCTGAATTTTGTTTTTTTGTTCAATAAGAAAAAATATGAGAAAATTAACAAAGTGTTCAGGTAGATAGAAAAAATCCGCTCATCCTAGACCTGGCTAGTCGTGGGATCAGCGGGTCATTTTATTCAAGTAGATTAAAAATTTCCGCTCATCCTAGACCTGGCTAGTCGTGGGATGAGCGGTTCATTGTCAGATAAGTGTTAAATAACTAGTAAGTACACAAGTACAACAATTACACACAACTGTGAATGCCGATAGAGGGAAGAGTTGCCAAAATGAACTCACCCCCCACCAAGAATAGCATTACACAGTAGCATTACATAGTAGCATTACACAGTCATGATGTCTTTTTCTTTAGCCGCGAACACTTCATCAACTTTTTTTGTGTATTTATTCGTCAACTTCTGAATCTCGTCCTGCAAATCCCGTGACTCATCCTCAGAGATTTCCTTATTTTTGTCCTGTTTTCGGACAGAGTCAACGGCATCACGACGGATATTGCGAATCGAGACTCGACCTTCCTCCGCAAACTTACTTGCCATTTTGACAAATTCTTTACGGCGCTCACTAGTGAGTGGAGGAATATTTAACCGCACAACTTCACCATTGTTGTTTGGAGGCAAATCCAGATCCGAAAGAGTAATTGCTTTCTCGATCTGGCTCAGCATACTTTTGTCGTAAGGTTGGATGGTGATTGTACTAGCGTCTGGCGTGTTGATATTAGCCAAAGATTTCAGGGGGGTTGGGGTACCATAGTACTCAACCATCACCCGATCCAATAGACTAGTACTGGCACGACCAGTCCTAATGGTATTGAACGCTCGTTGAGTTGCCTCAACAGCTTTCTGCATACTGGTTTCGACATCAGCTAATTTCACAGGAACCTCCCACAATTGTTCCAACAGTTTCTCCCATAACAGCGCGGTGAATATTACCCCGCACCCTTAGATCAAATACCATAATTGGGAGGTCATTCTCTTTACATAATGCGATCGCAGTACTATCCATCACCCGCAAATCCTGACTTAGGACATGGCTGTAGGTCAGGCTCTGATACCGTCGGGCCTTAGGATTCAGCTTAGGATCACAATCATAAATACCATCGACTTTAGTTGCCTTAAATATTACCTCAGCATCGATTTCTGCCGCTCGTAAAGCAGCGGTGGTGTCAGTGGTAAAAAAGGGATTACCACTACCTGCACCAAAAATAACCACTCGTCCCTTTTCCAGGTGGCGAATGGCACGACGCCTGATATACGGTTCTGCCACTTCCTGCATTTCGATTGCAGTTTGCACCCGTGTCGGGATATCGTTTCGTTCTAGAGCATCTTGCAAAGTCAAGGCATTCATCACTGTGGCAATCATACCGATATAGTCAGCAGTTGCCCGATCCATCCCCCCTGCTGCAGCTTTAAGTCCGCGAAAGATATTGCCACCACCAACAACGATTGCCATTTGAACACCTTCATTCAAAACGGCAGCGACTTCAGCTGCGATTTCCTGAACCACTTCCGGTGAGATGCCGTAGCCCAAATTGCCCATCAAGGCTTCACCGCTCAATTTTAGTAAAACCCTTCGGTATTTTATCCCCATGCCACGACTCTTTGTTATGAAATTGTTATCCACATCAAGATAACAGTCAAATTTGCCATTCGTCATGGGTCATAGCTGATCGCTGATCGCTGATCGCTGATTTTTAATCCCAGCTTAAGGATTATTAGAGGTCTAACCGCTGGAAACCCCGTCTCTTTAAAGCGGGTATCAAAGTGAACAGCGCGCTTTTAGCCGTGAAAAGATTTCCTAGAAGATTCCGGAATCATCGTCAAAACCAATGTATAATAAATTATAGAGTACAGGCGGCAAAACCGTTGGCTCAACCGGGGTAGAGACCCGCAATTGATTGACCATAAAGTAGTAATGCTCGGAGGGTAGGGAATCTCCTCCTTAAAAACCCAATCATCAATTAACAGTTGGTGTGTGAACCCAGAAAAATCACTATGCACGAGAAAACGGTACGGTGGGGTTAGAAGTTACCGTAATCAGAGGGTCGCCTTTATAGTTAGTCGGCTATGAGTAAAAAGTTTTAACCTTTGTGATTAAGGCGACCCTCTGATAAGGTTTCGTTTCCGGCACACCGGAACCAAGTGAAAAGGAAGAGAAACGGACTTTTTAAGGCACTTCCTATTAAGTAGCTAAACGCTTAAGGAGAATCGCCCTCTGGGTCTGTCGTGAATTGACTAGGAACTTGGTTTTGACGGGTTTTTGGTTAAGTATTGTCCTATTTTTGGCGGCGTCATAGATAGGAACACGGCGGTTTAAGGCGGCTCGTTGATCTAGGAATCCCCGCGCCTTTAGATCGGGGAGTGTCAACGCCACTGAATAGGACTACCAGTTACTTTAGTTGATTGTGTTGAAATCTCTTGCCCTGCTAAAAGAGACGCGATCGCACTGTGTAAGTAATGGGCTTGTACTGCGTCACCATCTTGGGGATTATCATCAATTGACCCATTATAGCATACAATTCCCTTATGGTCAATTAAAAATGCCTCAGTGGTTTTCTGGGCACCAAAGCTGTGAGCTACATCTTGAGTTGGATCCCAAAGGTAAGGAAAATTCAATTGCTGATCTTGGCAGAACTGCTTCATCTCCTCAAAACTCTCTGCGGGGTACTGATAAACATCATTGGCATTAATGCCCACTAGGGTAAAACCTTGATGTTCAAACTCGTCTTGAATGTGTTTGAGTCTTGGGATGTAGGAATTGACATAGGGGCAGTTGTTGCCTAAGAAAATAACTCCCACTCCTGAAAAACGTTCTAAGTAACGGCAGAGATGGTGAACCTGCTCATCAGTTCCCGGCAATTCAAAATCCGGAGCATAACTGCCAATGGTGATGATGATTTTTTCTATAGTCATGGGTGATGGGTGATGGGTGATGGATCATGGGTCAACCCCCTTTACAATGCAAGCTTTGGTTAAGGGGAGATGATGCGATCGCTAATTAGCTCATAGACGAATTTAGCATCAAGGGTAAATTTCCCGACCCAATTCTTAATCGAGCCTATTCCACCTGCTCAGAATCTAAAAGAGCTTCTGGAGCATTTTGCCAACCTTCACCATAGGTTGTCGCGGCTCAATAGGCAATCCGTAAAATCACCACTCCTGCAGCTGACTATTTACTAGAAAACTAAACACTGAAAGCCCGGCATCTTTAGATTAGATCGGGGATGAAAGTGACCAGCGAGTTTAGTCGCCGTAAAAAAACTTCTATCAAGAGGTTGTCGCTACATTAGCGCCATAGTATAATTGAAGTATAGGGTACAGGCTGAAAAACCGCAGGCTGAGCCGGGAGAGAGACCCGTAACTTACCGACCTGAAAGTAGTAATGCCCGGAGGGTAGGGAAAATCCTCCTTTCTTGATGCAGTCGCTCATGGGGGAAACCCCCAAGACCGCGCTGCATCGCTAAAAACCCAACCATTGGCCTATGGCCACGCTACGCGAACGACTACCAATCGGTGTGTGAACCCAGCAAGACAAAACTTGAGAAAACAACGGTACGGCGGGGCACGCCGAAACCAGGTGAAACAGGGAAGCAACGGACTTGATAAGGCACTTCTCAATAAGTAACTAAACGCCCAAGGAGATTAGCCCGCTGGGTCTTTTGTGAGCTAAACTCAAACCTTGGTTTTGACGGGGCTTTGGTTTAGATATTGCTTAGTTTTTGGCAGCTTCAAAGATTAAGACACAAAGGTTTAAGGCCGATCGTAGATCTGGGAATCCCCGTCTCTTTAGAGCGGGGAGTGTCAAAAAATGTAAAGGTAACGCTATGGCATAACTTGGGATTTTTTGATCATGTCCTCCTCTTTCACAGCCCCAATCAGGGATCAGATTGAAACAAAAACCTGGATTTGGCAGGGCTTTTCTATTGGGTATAAAGCTTACGGTCATTCTGGACCAGCTGTGGTTATGGTCCATGGCTTTGGGGCATCTTCCGGACATTGGCGCAAGACCTTGCCAGTGTTGGGGGAAACCTGCCGATGTTATGCCATTGATTTGATTGGCTTTGGGGCTTCAGCTAAACCGACTCCTGGTATAGAAATAGACTACACCTTTGAAACCTGGGGGCAACAAATTGCCGATTTCTGTCGGGAGGTGGTTGGTGGTCCGGCGTTTTTAGTCGGAAACTCTATTGGTTGTATTGCGCTGATGCAAACCGCTGTAGATAATCCAGAGCTAGCCAAAGGAGTCGCCCTGCTCAACTTTTCTCTACGACTACTCCATGAGCGTAAACGGGCTGAACTGCCTTGGTATCAGCGTCTTGGCGCACCACTACTTCAACGATTCTTAAAGATTAAGTGGGTTGGCCTCGCATTTAGACCCCTAAAAATAGGGATAAATCGGTATTTAATACCACAATTCGGACATTGACATTTTACTAGCGCTAGAGTATAATTGAAGTGTAGGATTCAGACCTAACTATGCCCAAGAAAGTAGACACAGCAAAAAAGAGATCAACTCAAATCGTTCCTGTCATAGGGATGAGTGAGTTGGTTCAGGCTGAGTTGCTGTCTACCATGAAAAAACTGGGCATCGTCAGGTCTGAATCCTACAACAAGCTAGGTAGTATTAGTCATTGGGGTCTTGATTGGAAAAAAGCCTATCCAGAGGTCAGAAGTTTTAGGACTCCTGATACCCTGGGACTGCCAGCGAAATTGATGGAATGGACGGTCAGTGATGTAGCAAAAGCTATCACAGCTCAGCAGGCAGCTTGCACTGATGCGGTAATTAAGAAGATTTACAAAAAATTTCCAGGGAGGGACGGCCAAAGGAGAAGAAAGGAACTTTGTAAACAGCTTAAGACTTTAGCTTTTATAGATGATCCATTGCTGCATAGACTTGTTAGGAAGGAATTTCAGCGAGGGCATTCCTGGGTCAAGAATCAGATAGTCTATCAACAAGTAGGATATAAGTGCAAAAGGCTCTCTCGTAATACTTACCAACTAGAGTTGGCTGGATTGAGGAGAGGAAAGAGAAACAAAATAACCGTTAGGTCTAATCGGAAAATAAAAGGCCAGATTAGACTGGTATACAAGCAACTCTTGGGAAAGTTTGAGATTCACTTTTTAGTAGACTATGGCACCGTAGAAATCCCTGCCAACCGTCGAGCTATTGGGGTAGACAAGGGGTACACAGAGGCTTTTTATGATTCAGATGGTCAGGCACACGGAAAAAACTTAGGAAAAGTAGCAACCAATAAATCGGATCGCATCTGTGCAAAAAACCGCAACAGAGGGAAGCTTTGGGCGCTTCATAGAAAACTAGAAAAAATCGACCCAGCCAAGTCGGCTCGAATACTCAAAAATAACCTAAGTAGAAAAACTGAAAATCGCCGATACAGAAAAAATCAATCAGAGATTACGGCCATAATAGGAGCCGCATCTAAGTCCCTTTTTAATGGGGAATCATTAAAAGTATTTGCCGAAAATTTAACACAGCCGATTAGAAATAAACGCCAGTCTAAGGCCATGTCCCGTAAACTTAATAGTTGGATGAAAGGAGTAATGCGGGAATCCTTGCAGAAATGGGCTAATTGGACTGGCTCGGTTGTAACAGAAGTCCAGCCTAGCTACACGTCGCAAGTTGACTCCGTAACTGGAACCCTATTAGGGAAAAGGAGCGGGGACAATTTTACCAGATTCAATGGGGTCGTGTTGCAGGCTGACCACAATGCTGCCAAAAATGTCCTTAGCAGAGGTACGGACAAGGATATCACCCGGTATATGAGTAAAACTGAGGTGCAGGCAGTATTGTTGCGCCGTACCGCGCGTTTCTTGGAAGGTATGGGACTGAGTCTGCTAGATGCAGTTGAGCTTGGATGGCTTGACTGCAAGCATAGTAAAACTCGGGCTTTCAAGCAACTCCTCAACGGGATTTGAGGAACGTCCAGAAAGATAAGTGGCAGGCTTGACTCCAATTGCTGAATGACCACTTCTCACTCGGACCACAATAGATTGAACCTTGACCGTTTTGTACCGGATTATCACGATTTATTACGGTTTAAGAGTATCCCAGTATTTTTTTAGTCAGCTGGCTAAGCCTAAAGTAGTGCGTAATATTCTGTTGCAAGCCTACTGTCGTCCAGAAGCCGTCACTGATGAACTGGTTGATCTAATCATGGCACCAGCAGCTGATCCCGGTGCAGCTGATGTTTTTATTGCCTTTACTAGCTATTCTCAAGGACCACTACCAGAAGACCTGATCCCAATTTTGCCTTGTCCTGCGATCATACTATGGGGCAGCAAAGACCCCTGGGAACCCATTGACTTGGGACGAGAATTAGCGAAATTCCCCACTGTAGAAAAGTTTATTCCTTTAGAAGGTTTGGGTCATTGTCCCCAAGATGAAGCACCAGAGATAGTCAACCCGATTTTGCTCAATTGGATTGGGGAAAATCCGGTTTAAGGTTAGCTGGTTGAAGGTTATTAAAGGGTTGAAAGTTAGCTGGTTGAAGGTTGAAGGTTAGCTGGTTGAAGGTTGAAGGTTAGCTAGTTGAAGGTTTAAGGTTTAGTAAGCATTCAGCTATCAGCTCTCAGCTATCAGCTCTCAGCTATCAGCTCTCAGCTCACAGCTATCAGCTATCAGCTCTCAGCTCTCAGCTATCAGCTATCAGCTCTCAGCTCTCAGCTTTTGAATAAAATAAGCTGACGGCTGACTGCTGACTGCTGACAGGTAGTAGGGTGGGCAAATACCAAGCCAATGACCATTTAATCTGGAATTCTGTCATTTGCCCACCCTACAATAACTATAGCTTTTGAATAAAATAAGCTGACGGCTGACCGCTGACGGCTGACCGCTGACGGCTGAATGCTTACAAGGTTTAATGTTGAAGGTTACCCAGTTGAAGGTTTAAGGTTTAATGTTGAAGGTTACCCAGTTGAAGGTTTAAGGTTTAATGTTGAAGGTTACCCAGTTGAAGGTTGAGTTAACAACAATCGCGATCGCAAATCCGCCAACACCCCCCCAACTAACCTAACATTCAACCTTGGCCTTTCGGCCACGCTACGCGAACAACCCTTTAACAACCTTCAACCCTTTAACAACCTTCAACCTTCAACTATCCTTAACTGGTACCAGCTCTAATTGATAGCGATAGAGAGCCACAGGTTTTTCCAATGCTTTAAAGTAATCGGGGTCTTGTGGTGAAAGGTAAACCGCTGTGACTTGGTCAGCTTTAATGATCGGAGTAGGTGATTTATGGAACTGATATGCTGTTGTGGTTTCTACTTCGTTGAAAAAAGGTCGGCGAGTACCGCGAAAGACTTGGTTGACAACTTCTGTAGCATTGAACTGATCCGGAGCTGGTATTTCAGAAGCACGTCCAGTAATCACCGAAACTAGTTGGCTCCCGGTGCGCAGAATGGTAATCTGACGATTAGGGGAATTGGGGTCTACTTTGACGGCTCTAATTATGCGATCGCCTAAGTAAGCCCTAGCAATATTCAACCCATTGAACGCTCGGTCAGCAACCACCTCTTCAGCAACCACCTCTGAGGTAGGTTTTAATACTGATCGATTTTTTCTAGAACGTCGAGTTCTAAACGGAATAAACCAATCCCCAAGCCCTGAGCTTGATTTCCCAACTTGTTGAAACCGCACCAGAAAACTAATTGGTTCTTTTAGATGACTGCGATTACCTTCAAATCCTGGTGTCACTATTTCTGGTGCTAGAGGTGCTATCTGCTCGATCAGGGTGCTGGTAACTTTCCAAGTTCCCTTCATCCAAGTGGGATATACCAAATCCCCGGTCGCCGCTGTGACTGGTGGTTTGCTTTTCCAATCGGGAAACTGACCTAAACGCTCAGCTAACTCTCCTGCCTGAGCCTCACCACCAGCCAGAAGCAAGGTTAAAACCAGACATAATCCCAGAATTCTTCTCAAACCAAAATTCCTCTCACCTTAGACTGGTCAGCTATCTTGCCCGTAAGGCAGGTCGCCCCATCTAATCAAGAATCAAAGCAAGAGGGGAGTGCTGACCATTACCATTTTAACTTTGGGTGTATGCGCTATCGGTGTTTCCACTGAGATATCCTTTTAGATATTCCTTAGCCTAATCTAGGGCTAAATGTCAAGTATAGTTCACTCTCGCGAGAACTGTCCAAAATTTGTAGAGTTCTTCCTAATCAATAGATTTTACTTACTTTTATTTCAATTCCTGGTAATTAAAAATTAGTCTAATCGGCTTACCATAAGATAGCTTTAAACTATGTGGCTATATCAAAAATATTTAGTGAAGTTAATATAAATTAACCGGAACAAAGTTAATCAGTAATGTTCATAATAAAAGAGTATATGTAATACTAGTGTATATACTGATATCTTCATAAAGGCTTCAAAATTTCAGTTAAGCTAACCAGCCTGATGTTTACCAAACCCTGACTCAGAGTACTATTCCCCTCAGTATTGTGATTCAGTGTGATTCAGTGTGATTCAGTGTGATTCAGTGTGATTCACTCCTAAGCAGCTGATACCCCAGGGTGCATCTGACCTCAGCTTAAAAACAGACGTATTAGGAAATTGCTAATCTCATCCTGTAGTTGACTAATGCATTTTTGAATTCAGGATAGCCAATTCAAAACGATATTACCCATGAGCCAAATCAAATTAGCTGTGAGTCAAATCAGCCAGTCCCTGGCAGCCGTATCTTTGTTGGTAGCCCATATTGGTGTGATGCCAACTCAAGCACAGATTAAAGCCGATGATAGCACTCCGACCCAAGTCACCTCCGATGGCAATCAATTTGACATTGATGGTGGAACCCCCTCTGGAGATAATATCTTTCACAGCTTTGAGGAGTTTGGTCTAGACCAAGACCAAATTGCTAACTTCCTATCTCAACCGGGTATAAAAAACATTCTGAGTCGGGTCACCGGTGGTAATGCTTCTGTGATCAACGGTCTAATAAAAATCACAGGGGAGGGCAACCCTAACCTGTTTTTAATGAACCCAGCCGGGATAATTTTTGGTGCTAATAGCCAGCTGGATGTCCCCGGTTCATTCACCGCAACTACGGCCACCAGCATTGGCTTTGGTGATGAGAATTGGTTTAATGCCTTTGGTGACAATGACTACTCTACCTTAGACGGTACACCCAGTGCCTTTGCGTTTGGAACATCCGAGACACCAGGACTAATTTTTAATGAGGGTATAGAAATCCTAGCAGGAAATAACCTGACTTTAATCGGTGGTACTGTCATTAATACCAATCAACTGGAGCTTCCAGAAGGAACAATTACTATAGCTGCTGTGCCTGGGGAAAGTTTGGTAAAAATTAGCCAGCAAGGACTGTTGCTGAATTTGGAAGTTGAAGCCCTAACCTCAGATCCTTCCACAGCAGAACAATCTTTTACACCGCTCTCTTTAGCGGAGCTATTAACCGGGGATGGTGTCAGTCATGCCACAGAATTTACGGATAATGGTGATGACACCGTGACCTTGACTGGTTCTGGCATCACTATAGCGCCTGGGGATGTAACTGCTAAGGACATAACAGCACAAAGGGCAATCCTGTCTGCCAACAATAACCTGACTGTTTCTGCCAACAATGACCTGACTCTGAGCGCAAGCCAGCTATCTAGCAAGAACACCACCCTGTCTGCCAACAATGACCTGACTCTGAGTGCAAGCCAGATATCTAGCGATAACATTACCCTGTCTGCCAACAACAACCTGAATTTGAGCGAAAGCCAGCTATCCAGCACTAAGGACTTAACCTTATTAGCAAAAGAGACGGTGCGGATCAGGGACACAACAGCTAATTCCTTCCAAGCGGTAGCAGGAGGAAACCTCAAGATTCAGGGGGATGGGGGCATTGATATCCTAGCACTGAAGAATCCCGACACCCGCTTCCAGAGTGGTGGCGACCTGAGCTTGGTCAGCGATGGCAAGATCTCTACAGATGCTCACTTTGCCAGTGGCGGTAATTTCTCAATTGAGAATTTAGCTGGTCAACCAAATAACTTTGTTAGCCTCCAAGACCCAATTATCACTGCTGACGGGGATGTTAGGTTTGGGGATTACACAGGGTCTTCTCTTAAAGTAGAGTCCACAGGAAATATTGAAGGTGGGAATATCAAAATCACTGCACCAGATACTAGGCTAGCCGATTTAGGCTCAGAGTTAACAGATACTCAGCGAGAAAATTTATTAGACTTAGTTTCCACTTCAAAGCGTAACGAATTAGATAGTGAAACTTTAAACAAATTAGAGAATCAAACCTTAAAAACTAGTCGTGCCGTGATTTTAAGGGCGGGTTTGAATAAAGATGAATTGAGCAATCAAGTTACGGTAAATTCTGGAGATGCTTCATCCGAAGGCAGTATCACCATTGGTAATCTCGACACCAGTAATCCTGGTAATGGTCGTGATAATAATGCTATTTTAAGTCAAGATAATAATGCTGGTCCTGTGGTATTATCTGCTCAAGGGGACATTATTTTTCGCAATAGTGATGGTTTAACTTTTACCCAAATAAGAACCACAGAAAACAATGGGAATAATTCTGGTAATGTATTTTTGGAAACTAAAGAGGGCAGTATTAGGATAGAGGGAGAAATACTTGATATAAACACTGAGGTGGCAGGGGCTGATAAGGCTGGTAAAGTAACGTTTCAGGTTCCAAATTTAGATAATATCGACTCTGATAAGTTGAAGCTCACGACAAGAGCTGGGTTTGGGGGTGATGCTGGTGATGTAAGTGGTGATGCTGGTGATGTAGAGTTTGTTAGTCAGGAAGAGTTCAGCCCAGAGCAGGAAAGAAAAATAAGAGATCAAATCAAAAAAAATAGGGATTTGAATCCTTCCGGTCAAGGGAATAAAGGTGAGTTGAATTTTATAGATCTCTCCAAGACTGACACGAACCCTGACACAGATACTAATTCTAACCCGAAGACTGAGCAAGATAGTAATACGGACAATCCACTCCTGATTATAAACCCTAAAGAGGACATAGAAATTAAAGACGACTTAGACATTAAAGACGACTTAGACATTAAAGACGACTTAGACATTAAAGACGACTTAGACATTAAAGACGACTTAGACATTAAAGACGACTTAGACATTAAAGACGACTTAGACATTAAAGACGACATAAACCCTGAAACTAACCCTGAGCCGATCAATGAAACATCCCCTGAAACAAGTGAGCCCAAGGATGGAAACAGTGGTAACCAGACTCCCGCTTCCACCTCTGGCAAGACTATAAGTGACACGCAAGAACCCTCTAGTTCAGACCCTGGTAGTTCAGACCCTGGTAGTTCAGAACCTGGAACCCCTACTGGGTCATCTCAATCAAATTCCCCAACTGAGGAGGTCTCACCTGAAAGTGACCCAGTTTATTTAATTGAAGAAGCCTTCACCAAAGAATATGAGTCACACTTTCAGCGACCGTTCAAGACCAAAATCAACAATCAGAATGATGTCCGCAATCGGACTCGGGAGCTTGAGAGGGAGACAGGGCTAAAGACTGCAGTGATTTACGTCAGTTTTGTCGAAAACTCAAATACATTACCAGGCACTCGATGTCAAACTCCCTCAATCCCTGTTCCCAAAATCGACCGACGGTTTGGTTACCGACTCTCTGAGGTGCCTCAAGCACCAGAGCGTTGCTTACCACAAGCAAACGACCAGCTGGAACTTTTGGTAATCACCGCTGAAGGTAATCCAATTGTCCGGCGAATCAATGGTGCCAGTCGTAATCAAGTCCTAGCTGTGACCAATAGATTTCAGGGATCGCTTAGCAATCCCCACAGCTTGGATGCCAAAGGCCACCTAAACCAAGCTGAGCAACTTTATCGATGGATCATAGCGCCCTTAGAGAAGGAATTAAAAGCCCGCAAGATTCAGAGCCTAATATTTGCTATGGATCAGGGTTTGCGCTCCCTACCTATAGCAGCTATCTACGATGGGCAACAATATCTGGTTGAGAAGTATGGTGTTAATTTGGTGCCTAGTCTGAGCTTAACCTATTCTCGTCACACAGATGTTAGACCATTCCGGGTGCTGGCAATGGGAGCATCGAAATTTCCTTATCAACAGCCTTTGCCTGGGGTAGAAGTGGAGTTAACCACCATCACTGAAACACTGTGGAAAGGTCGCTCTTTTCTCAACGAAGCCTTTACTCTGGAAAATTTAATGGCTCAACGACAACAGAGGCAATATGGCATCATTCACCTAGCCACCCATGCAGAGTTCAACTCGGGAACTCCTAACAATTCCTACATTCAGATGTGGAACCGCAAACTAAGGCTGTATGAAATGAAAAATCTACTTTATGAGCCATCGGTAGAGTTGTTGGTACTCAGCGCTTGCCGAACCGCTTTGGGCAATCGAGAAGCGGAGTTGGGTTTTGCTGGGTCAGCCTTTCAGGCAGGAGTTGACTCGACTTTGGCAACCCTTTGGTATGTCAGTGATCAAGGTGCTCTGGGGCTGACTACTGAGTTTTACCGTCAGTTGAGAAAGACATCGAGTAAAAGCGAAGCTTTACGACAGGCACAGTTAGCAATGATTCAAGGCAATGTGCGTATCGAGAATAATCAGTTATATGGCTCGGGCAAGAACATCTCGTTACCGCCAGAATTGTCAGGACCAGGAAAACAAAGCTTTTCTCATCCCTACTATTGGGCTGCTTTCACTCTGGTTGGGGATCCCTAGTTAATAGCAATTCTTCACTGTTCATAATTTTGATAAGCAGTAACAATCCTCTGAACGAGGGGATTACGGACAACATCCTTATTAGTTAGTTCGCAGAAAGCAATGCCTTCTACAGATTTTAATATTTTTAGGGTGATCGCTAATCCTGAGGGTTGGTTGCTAGATAAATCGGTCTGGGTGAGATCACCAGTCACTACCATCCGAGAACGTGAACCCAAACGAGTCAGAACCATCTTCATCTGGGCTGGTGTGGTATTCTGAGCTTCATCAATAATCACGAAGGCATTATTGAGGGTGCGACCTCGCATATAGGCTAGGGGAGCCACTTCAATAATGCCCCGTTCCATTAAATTGGCAGTCTTCTCTGTATCAATCAGTTCATGGAGAGCATCATAAAGGGGGCGCAAATAGGGATTAATTTTTTGCTGCAAGTCTCCCGGTAAAAAGCCAAGTTTTTCACCAGCTTCTACCGCTGGTCGTGTCAGAATCAGCCGTTCATATTGATTATTTAGTAACGCCTGAGCGGCGATTACCACAGCTAGGAAGGTTTTGCCAGTGCCTGCTGGTCCCACGCAGAAGGTGAGGTCATGGGTTAGTACAGCTTTGATATACTGCCGTTGCCGGAAGGTTTTAGCTCGGATTACCTCACCCCGGCGAGTATGAGCCAGCACATCTTGATGTAAATCTTGTAATTCATCCTGTCGCTTGGTATCTAAGGCATGAATTGCGGTTTGGATGTCTACTCCTGTAATCCTCTTACCTTCGAGCCAATAGATTTTAAGCGATCGCACTAGGGATGATACCCGCTCGACCTGTTTCTCGGTGCCAGAAATCAATAACTCTTGCCCTCGCAGCACCAGATGCGCACCGGTTTGCCGTGATAGGGTTTTCAGGTTTTCTTCCTGGTCTCCAACCAAGGCGATTGCACTTTCTGGGCTGGGTAGCTCAATTGTTTTGGATACTTCACTCAAGGTTTATCAACTACAGGCTTCAGTCTCAACTATCGAAGTTAACTGGTAACTTAAGTAACTTAATATACAACTCAATCTACCTCTCATTACCAATCTTCAAGGTTTCCTGCCATTGGTAATGAGAGGTACAGCAGCCGGATGTTCTTCACCCCCTTTTCTCCATGGTCCTCTCATTACCGAAACCTTCAAAACTAGAGCACTAGGAGGGAAATCTTGGAATTACTCTAGGTCTGGACACTCGGCGAGGTAAACTTCTTCTGACAATGGATCTACGACTAGGGCCATTGTCTCGACGAGGGCTACTACCTGAGCCTGAGCCTTCATAGATATCCAAATAAACAGTTTGACCAGCAGCTTGGGCTGCTGCTTTAATTACTGTCCGAATCGCTTGAATATTGCGACCACCACGACCGAAAACTCGCCCTTTATCTTCTCCATTAAAAGCTAGTCGAATCCACACACGCTCTTTCCCATTTGATTTCTCACAGTCTACGCTGAGGGAGTCTGGTGATTCCAAGAACGGCTCGATTAAAAATCTCACTAGTGCTGAATAATCTGGGTCATCATCTCGAACAGAAGCAGATAGGATTTCAGGTACTGATTTGTTCAAAAACATTGGCTTTTTGCAAAATATTACGCACGGTTTGTGTTGGCTGAGCTCCATTTTTGAGCCACTTCACTATTGCTGGTACATTCAGCCTCGTTTCATCATTTCTTGGATTATAGAATCCCAGTTCTTCTAGAGGACGTCCATCACGGCGGGCACTGCTGGGTATGGCCACTATGCGATAGCTGACTTCACGCTTTTTACCGAATCGTTTTAATCTGATTTTGATCATTGTACCTAATTAATTCACCTGTTTGATTTTAAGCGATCTTTGGGGGTTTGAAAGTGAACAGGTTGAATGTTGAAGATTTTAACTGAATCAGCAGGCAAGCCGCTACCGGTTTACAATCTTCTAAGCTACCCTACTCCGCACGCCTCAGGGAACGGGCTAACCTTCAGGCTAACCTTCTACTGGCTAACCTTCTACTGGCTAACCTTCTACTGGCTAAACTTTAGGCTAACCTTCTACCAGATAACCTACCCTACACCGAACGCCAAAGGCGAACAATAGGCTAACCTTCTACTGGCTAACCTTCTACTGGCTAAACTACCCTACACCGAACGCCAAAGGCGAACAACAGGCTAACCTTCAGGGTAACCTTCAACTTTCTAACCTTCAACCTTCTAACCTTGACCTTTCGGTCACGCTACGCGAACAACCTTCTAACCTTTTACTAGCTGACCTTCTACTATAATTCCCCAAATCCCTTCTTCTTCTTGGCTTTTTTCTTTTTCTTGCCAGAGCCACTACCACGCCAACCAGGTTGATTACGAGGATTTCCACCACCCATACCACCTAACATACCACCTAACCCCCCCATGGCTGGCATCTGACCTTGACCCATTTGCTGCATAAGCGATCGCATTCTGGTAAATTCACTCACCAGACCCCTGACGTCTTTTTCCGTATGACCAGAACCTTGGGCAATGCGGCGGCGGCGGCTCGGAGAGCTAGCTAATAAATCTGGGTTACGACGCTCCTCGGAGGTCATGGAACTAATCATAGCTTCGGACTGCTTGAGCTTGGTTTCCCCTTGTTGAAGTTGAGAAGAACTGAGTTTGCCCATGCCTGGAACCAGTTTCATCAACCCACCAAGGGAGCCCATGTTCTTTAACAGGCGCATCTGCTTCAAGAAATCGCTGAAGTCAAATTTTGCTTCCAGCATTTTCTGTTGCATCTGTTCAGCATCAGCGATGTCAATCTCTTCCTGGGCTTTCTCAACCAAGGTGAGTACATCCCCCATACCCAGAATCCGGGATGCCATCCGGTCAGGATAAAATGGTTGTAGTGCCTCGACCTTTTCCCCAACCCCGACAAATTTAATCGGCTGACCTGAAATTTGCCTGACTGAAAGGGCAGCACCACCACGACTATCCCCATCAAGTTTGGAGAGAATTGCCCCAGTAATGCCAATTTGCTCATGGAAGGTGCGGGTCAGGGTTGCTGCTTCCTGACCAGTCATGGCATCCACCACTAGTAGAGTATCGTGGGGTTGGACGGTTTCTTTGATGCGGGAGAGTTCTCCCATCATCTCTTGGTCAATTTGCAGTCGTCCCGCTGTATCGATAATTACCGTATCGATAGCCATTGCTTTTGCCCGTTCTACCCCTTGACGAGCAATTTCTACTGGGTCAGCTTCTGTACCTAACTCAAACACCGGTACATCAATTTGTTGACCGAGGGTGACTAATTGATCAATGGCTGCGGGTCGATACACGTCTGTAGCCACTAACAGACAGCTACGTTCTTGCTTACGCAGATGTAAAGCGAGTTTGGCACTAGCCGTAGTTTTACCAGTACCTTGTAGACCAGCCATTAGCACAACGGTTGGTGGGGTGTCTGCTTGGGCTAGGGGAACATTGGTTTCCCCCATCACTTGCACCAGTTCGTCGTAGACTATTTTTATGAACTGCTGGTCAGGGCGAACACCTGATGTGACTTCACTGCCTTGTGCTTTCGCTTCTACTTCAGCAACGAAATCTTTGACTACTTGTAGGTTGACGTCTGCCGATAAGAGGGCGCGACGCACTTCTTTTAGGGCGTCTTGGATGTTAGAACTAGAGATCTTGTCCTGACCCCGTAGTTTTTTCCAAGCATCTTCTAAGCGTTCGGCGAGAGCATCAAACATACGTCAATTGTCAATTGTGATGGTTTTGTTATTATGGTTACTTTACTAGGTCGCCAGAGTTTTGATAGTCTATACATCTTAGCTACACACCTTACTAGGATAGCGCTTTTGGGGATTTTAGTTCAATATTTCGGTAAGGTGAGTATTCAGCCCTAGGCTATTCGTAACATTTATTTAAGCGGTTAACTAATGGGGGGTTCGGGAGGCTATAAGTCCCGCGCTGTACCTGAAAGGTTAGCGTCGGGATACATGGACACCCCGGGTCGATTGAGGGGTTTCTCCTTTGGAGACGCGGGGCGCGTTCGATGCCCCGAAAATCGACATACTATCTATCGGTTCTAACAGAAGATGTAAATCTGTTAGAATACACGGATGTTGAACTTGACCTACAGCTACCGAATCTATCCAGGACTTGACCAGGAAGCTAAAATGCTTGGCTGGTTGGAGCAATGCCGTCGCGTATATAACTATGCTTTGGCAGAGCGTAAGGACTGGATCAATTCGCGTAAATGCTTGGTCAATGCTTGCAGCATCAGACTCGAATACATCATCCCTGCTGACACGCCATACCCTGACTACTACAAACAGCAGAACGCTCTTACCAAAGCCAAAAAGTTGATTCGACAACTGAAGGCAGTTCACTCCCAAGTTTGGCAAGATGCCTTGAAGCGACTGGATAAGTCGTTCAAGTTCATGCAACACAGAGGGTTTGGATTTCCTCGATTCAAAAAGTCGGGCCAGTATCGTTCGTTTGTGTTTCCGCAGTTCAAGTCGAATCCTGTCAACGGATTTGAGATCAAACTGCCGAAAATTGGAACCGTGCCGATCCACTTGCATCGACCTATTCCTGAAGGATTTGAGATCAAGCAAGTTCGGGTCGTGTTGAAATCGTCGGGCTGGTACGCTCAGCTGATTCTGCAAGCCGATGTTTCTGTTCCTGAACCAATGCCTGATGGTGATCCGATCGGAATTGATTTGGGACTCGAAAAGTTCTTGGCTGTATCGACAGGTGAACTGGTAGAACGCCCTCGCTTTTTCGTGGATTTGCAAAGCAAGCAACGATTGCTGCAACGCAAATTGAGAAACAAGAAAAAGGGTTAGTAAACAGCTAGATAAAATGTCGCAGAGTCTACCAAAAACTCTTATTATTTGTTACACTTAAATTAGGGTAACACCGACAGTGATTATTATGTAACTTAAATTAAAGCCGAAAACCAAGGCTTTAATAGTTGCGGTTAAATCCCGGTGTTAAACTTTTTTGACATTTTTATGGCGCTCGCGGGATATTCCCGAGAGCTTTGGGAGATACCCCCTGGATGCTATGGCATCTTGCATTGGCGAGCCTTGGTCTATCTTGGTAGACTTTGGTAGCTAAAAAGTATCGGAGCGCGTGAATCAACTTTATGTGCAACAGATGATGGCTGGTTTTTCTTTATGCCAGCTACCACCACCATTAAAACCGCCAGATGTATTGCGAGTAATTGTGCCAAGTGGAACCTTGCGTGAGGTTGATGCTTTCAATCGGGGGATTGAGATTTGGCGATCCCGTGGCTACCATGTCCAATTACCACAGAACTGGAACGCTAGGGAAGGTTACCTAGCTGGGACTGATAGTCAGCGACGCCAACAGTTGCTCGAAGCCTGTCTTGACCCCCAATGTCGGGGCATTCTCTGTGGTCGAGGAGGTTATGGTAGCGCTAGACTTCTGGAAGACTGGACATGGCCAGAACAATGGCCAGAACAGTTGAAGTGGTTGATTGGTTTTTCTGATATTACTGCTTTACTGTGGAGTCTTGGTCAGATAGGGGTTTCCGGTGTTCATGGTCCGTTATTGACTACTATTGCTGGTGAACCGGAATGGTCACTCAATCGGTTGTTTGATTGGGTGGAAGGACGACCCATAGCTCCCTTGAAAGGGGTTGGTTGGGGAGGTGGTAAAGTTTCTGGTGTGTTGCTACCGGCTAATCTTACGGTTGCTACTCATCTGCTCGGTACACCCCTACAACCTTCCTTATCAGGGGTGATTCTTGCTCTCGAAGATGTAACTGAGGCTCCCTACCGCATTGACCGGATGTTGACTCAGTGGCGCATGATTGGTGCAATGGCCGGGGTGAAAGGTATTGCGTTAGGGCGGTTTAGCCGTTGTGCTCCTCCCAAGGATGTTCCTAGCTGGACTGTGGAGGAAGTGTTGCGCGATCGCATTTGGGATCTCGGTATACCGGTTGTCTCTGACTTGCCTTTCGGTCACGATGGGGTTAACGCTGCCCTTCCTGTCGGACAGCTGGTTGAACTAGATGCTGAGGTCGGGACCTTGAGTTGGGTTGGAGGTTAGCAGGTTAGCAGGTTAGCAGGTTGAAAGTTGGCAGGTTAGCAGTTCATGTAGGGTGGGCAGTGCACCAGACAGATAATGAAGCTTGCAAAGCGCGTTGGTAGGCACTGCCCACCCTACTGCCCACCGTACGATTAATGACAATGGTGCAAGATCTCAGTTTAACGAAGGCACCGTCTTAGAATGTAACTTATTATTAACACTTTTTTAATCTTCTCAAATCAGGAGAGTAAAGGGAATACCACCATGATAAGCTGACAAATACACTTAAAAAAGTATAATAGGATAGATACCATATGGCTGGGTCAACCCAGGTTCCTTATTTGTTGAGGGCGGCTCGTGGTGAGGTGTTAGACCGTCCCCCTGTGTGGATGATGCGACAGGCAGGTCGTTATATGAAGGTTTATCGCGATTTGCGGGATAAGTATCCGAGTTTTCGCGAGCGCTCCGAAAATCCAGACATCGCGATTGAGATTTCTCTACAACCCTGGAAAGCGTTTCAACCAGATGGAGTGATTTTGTTCTCTGATATTCTAACTCCATTACCAGGGATTGGTATCGAGTTTGAGATTGTCGAAAGTAAAGGGCCAATCATTAACCAACCGATTCGTACCCAGGAACAAATTGACCAGCTACATCTGTTGGATTTAGATAGATTTGGGTTTATCCGGGAAATTTTGAAGGCGCTACGGCAAGAAGTGGGCAATGAGGCAGCAGTGCTGGGTTTTGTCGGTGCTCCCTGGACTTTGGGCGCTTATGCGATTGAGGGTAAAAGTTCTAAAAATTACTCCATCATTAAAGGGATGGCCTTCTCACAACCAGCTATGCTACACCAATTCTTGGGTAAGCTAGCGGATGCGATCGCTATCTATGTCCGTTATCAAATCAATAGCGGTGCTCAGGTAATACAAATGTTTGACTCTTGGGCAGGTGAACTGAGTCCCCAAGACTACGAAACCTTTGCCTTACCCTATCAGCAGCGAGTAGTACAGCAGGTTAAAGCCACTCACCCAGATACCCCCTTCATTCTCTATATCAGTGGTAGCGCTGGAGTGCTTGAACGCATGGGACAGTCGGGGGTTGATATGGTCAGCGTAGACTGGACCGTAGACATGGCAGAAGCTAGAACAAGATTGGGTGATAAGATGAAAGTCCAGGGCAATATCGACCCAGGAGTTCTGTTTGGGTCACAAGCTTTTATTCGCGATCGCATTGTCGATACTATTCGCAAAGCTGGCAACAAAGGTCATATCTTAAATCTCGGTCATGGTGTTTTACCCGGCACTCCAGAAGATAATGTTAGATTCTTCTTTGAAACTGCCAAAAAGGCAAATGAATTAATGGCTGTTCATGCATAATAGTCGATAACACAAGAGAGAGTAGAGAATCGATAACCAGATTCTGTGCCATTTTCTCCCTCTAGCAGTCATAGGTTCGGGGAGCGCTAGTCCTCCCTAGGGTATCCTTCGGTCAGAGTTGGACCGGGCTTTCAAGGTGCAGACGTTTACTTGTCCAGGTAGCCCCTCCACTAAATGGAATCCTCGCTTCAGTCTCATCCCCTTCAAGGGGATGAGATTAACAACCTTATAGAAATATCTTGAGAGTGCAGATACTTGATTAGACGACTAAGGATAGAATCCTTCAAGATGCATCACCACAACAATCAAGGAAGTGTTCTTCACTCGATCAAAACCTTCTTGTACCCCTAGAAGTAGTTGACCTAGTTGTTTGTTAGTGTTAGGTCAGGATCGGGAGTACATAATTGAATTGAAAATCCAAAATCCCATGACCTCCAAGCGGATTTTTATAACTGGTGCTAGTGGCTGCATTGGTCACTACATCACTGAAGCCTTAAGTCTCGAAACTGACCATGAGTTGTATTTGTTAGTCAGAAACCCTGACAAATTCAAGTTTGACGACTTGAAGTGTGGCGACAAGAGGCGTGCTGGCATTACCATCCTAGAAGGTGACCTGCAGCAGATTGAAGACTTTGGTGACTTGCTCAAGACAATGGATGCGGCAATTCTGGCAGCAACCGCTTGGGGAGGGCAACAGGAAACATTTGATATTAACGTTGTCAAAACTATCGAGTTAATGAACTTGCTTGACCCTACTGTTTGTGAGCAAGTGATTTATTTCTCTACTGCTAGCGTACTGGATAGGAATAACCAATTACTGACAGAGGCCGGTGAACTTGGAACAGAATATATCTATTCCAAATACACTTGTCTCAAGCGCTTATCCCAATTAGCGTCCGCTCCTAAGATTACTACCCTCTTTCCTACCTTGGTACTGGGGGGAGACGAAACTAAACCCTACTCCCATCTGTCATCGGGACTCCCAGATATTGTCAAATGGATTAACTTGATTCGTTGGTTTAGAGCTGATGGCAGTTTCCACTTCATCCACGCCCAAGATATTGCTCAGGTGGTGCGATACCTGATTGATCATCCTCCTTCTCAAGCATTGAGTGCAGAACCAGAGTGGATGTCTAGCGGTAGATTGGTTTTGGGTTGTCAGCCGTTGAGTGTTAACCAAGCCGTAGAAGAAGTTTGTAGGTATCTTGGTAAACAAATTTATTTTCGCCTACCATTGTTTATCTGGCTTGCCAATATCTTTATTGTGCTGTTCCGGATTCAGATGGATCCTTGGAGTCGGTTTTCCTTGAATTACCGACATTTTATTTATCACAACCCCGTTAATCCAACCACCTTTGGTTTACCGACTTACTGTCCTACACTTACTGACGTTCTCAAAGTTAGTGGCATTAGCAGAGATTAGATTTTTAAAATCGTGACACTTTAAACTAGAAACAGGACTCCTAGTTAAGTTGTCTTTAAGTTTTCCATTGCTGAAATATAAATTATGCTTAATTTTAACATAACACCATCAAATGATCCATAACTCGGCTCAAGTACCCTAGCTTAATTCGTTGATAGTCTTAGGATAAACGACGGGATTAACCGAGCTTGATCTAACCCACAAATTTCTCTGAATAAAATAATACTATAGCGTTTGGATCTAGGTTGTAAACACACGTATTGCAGAAAAAGGCAAAAGGCAAGAGGAATCCCCCCTAACCCCCCTTAGTAAGGGGGGCAGGCAAGAGGGGCAAGAGATCCGGAGTTTTATTTTCCAATAAAAAAAGACCTTCTAGGTTTACATCTCAAATACAAACGCGCTTATCATCTCCGGTTGACTAATTATTATAATCGGTAATTGCTCTGGGGGGGAGACAAGCGTCCCAAAATCATTACCAGCTCTAGGTTTAAGGTCGCTATGCTCCACAACTATACCTAGACAATCATGAGCATAGTTTTAATTACTGAGAACTAAATTACTGAAAAAGAAATCCCTGATTATTCCCTCCAAGTTGGATAAAAATCAGGTTAATAAATTGCGTAAACTAATTGGCTAAATCCAGACTATCTCAGGATTATAGCCGACATGTAATCTTTTAATTTAATTGGCAATTATTAGTTGATTTACGATTACATATTAATTATTATCCATTATGAAACACAAGCTATTCAAAGCTGTTTAAGCATCCAATCAAAGCTTTTGATAAATTATTTAACTGCCGTAAATTAAGTTCACAAAATCTTTAAATAATCTATACTTAGAATTACGCTGACTTTATAATTAATAGCGAATTTTAGATTATTCTTAATCTATAAATGGAAGTATTTAGCCGTCAGCTAACGCCCTACGCGCATGCTACGCTTACCAGCTATCAGCCATTGCCTGATCTGAATACTTACCTATAAATAGGGATTTTTTCCGGCTAAAGAATGATATGAAGTAAAAATTTTACCATTCTTTATAATCATTTTCCGGATTTTGTGTTGGCACCAATCAATATCTGTGCTTACTGTTGATTACAACAATTACAACACTAGTATCAGAACAATTATTGTGCCTTAAATTTCCCAAATTGAACCGCAAATTTAGGCAGTTAAAAAAAACTTCGCTGCTTGAAATTTATTCCACAACACCCAGAAAATTATGAAAATGAACAAAACCATTGCTAAAAAATTCTTACTGTTCGCTACAGTAACCGGTTCCGTTCTCGCTGCTGCACCAAGTTTGGCTGCTACTTTCGCTTTGTCTAAAGGATCCTTTGACTTCAGAAACTTTAGTACTGATCCTCTGGAAGTGGTTACCATGTCTGAAGCCGACACTTTTGTGATTTCAACTGGGGGTGAGGTGATTGTTGAGGCGAACGCGGAGTCAAATTTTAACCCTGATTCACCCGATCCACTACAACGAGCTCGTAATAAATCTTTGAGTACCGCTGAGGGTGAAGGAAGCAACTACCGTGGTATTGCGGAAAGTTTTGCTGGACTTATCGGTTACAACTTCTTTGTCGATGCAGGGGAAACCTTTTCTTTCGATTTCAATGGTTTTCTCGATCTAATCACCATGATCGACAATCCACCTGCTGAAAGTGCAAGTGCCGAGGGCACCGTAGTTTTCGAGTTATATGACACCAATGACTTGAGTACTCCCATCGACTTCTTCGCTCTCTCTGGTAATTTAGAGACTCTAGGATATGATGATTTCCTTGTGTCTGCTCACAGTGACAATGTGTTTGCTTATAACGACTTTACTAAGTTGTTTGGAGGAACAGAGGAATTTGCTCTGGCTGATGTTCAGGGTTATTATGAGCGCACTTTCGAAACAGCAACTTATTTGACCTTAGTCGAAGCTAAAACGAATAAGGTAACCGTTAAAGCTCCTGAATCGTCAAACTTGCTAGGCTTACTTTTCTTCGGTTTACTGAGCATTGGATACCGAGTAAAAACTAAAAGTTTTACCGATAAGTCAAAATTATTAAGGGATTAATCATACTAATAATCAAGTCCGGTTAATCACTTATCAACTCCTGGATTGTTGGTCATAAGCAATCGGTAATGAGTAATCGTTAACTACCCATTAATACTTACCAAATTACCAATTACTAATTCCCCGATCAGGAATATGATAATTAGTCAACCGGATTTGATATAATTAGTCATTAGTTGACAAAAATACCACTAGTGGGAGCATTTTGCTCCCTTATTTTTTTCCTGATTTTGCTCCCTTATTTTTTCCCGTAGAAGAAGCAAAGCTAGAGCTGGAACTTCTACTATAACTCCTGCCAGACTCTCTGGTCACAGTAACCTCTTGACTGGTGTTTACTTGATCACCAGATGCAAATGCCCTACTTTCGGCTTGGACTACTACCTTTCCATCTGGTGAAACTATCCATTTTCTGATTATCCCGGAGCGAATCATAATTTAATGTCTCCATGGCTTTGTTGATTGAGGTTTACCTACTTTAAAGGGTAAGCTATCAGCTGAGAGCTGAGAGCTGAGAGCTGAGAGCTGAGAGCTGAGAGCTGATAGCTGAGAGCTGAGAGCTGAGAGCTGACGACTGATAGCTGACGACTGATAGCTGACTTACCCATTACCCATTACCCTAAATCATTCCACTACTGACCCAACGCCTCCGCAGTTTGACTCTCAACCTTATCAACCATAGTGTCACTATGAAGCATATAGTTGAGTTCACGATTGAGCCAATCCTGAAACAGTCTATCCAATATCTCGTCGTACCTTTCCGGTGTTAATTCAGCAGGGATAAACCTTTCTACCATCAAGATATGATAACCCTGAGGAGTTTTGACCGGATTGACCACTTGTCCAATAGGTACACCAAAGACAATCGCTGCTATATCTGGACGTAAATTCCAACGGTAAAGCTTCCCTTCAAAACCGCACTTCTGTCGGCGTTGCTCATCAATGTCATAGATATGAGCGGCTTGATAAAAGCTAATTTCTTTTTCTTCAATTTGATAGAAGAGTTCTTTGGAAAGTTTCTCGTTAGCTACAATAATTTGATAGAGCAAGATTTGGTCAAAATCTAGTCGGTTTTGACCAAAAAACTTTTCCACGTCTTTATCAAATAGAGATTTGGATAACTTTTTAGCTAGCAATTGCTGGCGAATTCCGGCTTCCCAGTCATCGGAAGTAATCATATTATCGGCTAGCCAAGCTAGAGTGTCTGAAGCCTTCTCCAAGCGATTTTGGTGACGGAATTTATCTGCCTCTTCCTGAATTTCTTCGGCGGTGACGGTTAGGTTTCTTTCGACAGCAGCTCGATTAATGACTTTTTGATACAAAATTTTCTCAGAGACGTCTTTTAGCTGGATTTCTCGTTTCAGAAACTCAGTAATTTCCTGTGGTTCAAGGGATGCTCTAGAAAGAATAGTCATGGTTAGGTTTTATTTGCTCAGATTTTAGCTGATCGGGTAATCGGGCAATATATGGGGCAACGGATGAGTTAACAGATGTAAGGGATAGGGTGCTTCCGACTACTTATCAATTTTATGCTAATTTATGCTAAAATTGCATCAGATACTGTGATGAAATCAGCATCAGTTAGGGTGGTGGCACCCTGTCCATCGACGGTTTCTTTGACTACAGCTAGAATATCGTTATTGAATTTCACCAAAGTGGCATCACCAATGCCATTACCATTGCTATCAAATACCTCTAGTAGGATGTCCTCCCCAGATAGTCCCCCAGTCAAACCAATCTTGTCACCATCAGCAGCATTGAAATCGGTGATTAAATCAGCTAGAGAGGGGTCAGTTATCGGACTAGTTGTTTCCAATCCCAGCACAAATGTATCGCTACCGTTGCCCCCTGTGAGAGTATCCGTACCAAAGCCACCAATCAAGACATCATCCCCATCTCCGCCAGTTAGTTCATCATTGCCCTGAGTACCCCGCACTGTGCTATTGCCATTAATAGTAGTCATGCTCATCACATTGGAGCCTACACCTGCACTCACACCGCTGATTAAGCCATTGCTACTGCTTGAACTCAACCGATTACTCGATAAACTGCTATTTGTGCTATTTGTTTGTGAGTCGTTAGTTACTATCCTAATACCATCGTTACCATTGATAGTGAGGCTATTGTTTGTGATGATTCTGGAAGAATTGTTTGAAGAATTGTTTGTAGTCGCAGTTGAACTAGTAATTACACTAGGGTTCTCTGGGATACTGTCTGTGATGCTGTCTGTGATGCTGTCTGGGATGCTGTCTGGGATGCTGTCTGTGGTGCTCTGTGTGATAGGCTTTGTGAACCTCTCTTTGAGCCTCTCTGCAATTCGGCTCAAACGAGGAAATGTAAACGTTATTGTTCTGATTAAAGTTCTGTTTAAATCAAACATGGTTCTGAATCGGCTACAAGCCGTGTATTATTCTTAAGCTGCACCTGTTGAACCTGGTTTGTGGAGTGTTAAGTGTTGCGTGTGGAGTGTTGAGTGTTAACTGGTCTATAGACGAACGGACAGGTCTTATTCCTACGAACTGTCAACCGTTAACTGTCAGCAAAAATCGCTCAATTCAAAAACTATGTCAATTAAATGGTGATTAGCTTAAGCCTTTAACCTGTCTCTATAAGGCTGCTCCACTCATCGGATAATTGTCTGGTAATTGATTGGTAATTGATTGGTAATTGATTGGTAATTAAATATCCATGAGTTTAGGGAGTTTAGGCTCAACCTAAAAAAGGAATGAAAATCTTTTCCCCTTCATTCCTAATTCGATTCCCTCCTAATTATCAAGCTAGGGGCTAGGTGGTAGGCGATAAAAACTTTAGTTACCATCGCCCATCGCCTAGTCTCCCTTACCTATTACCGAAAATTACCGAAAACCCTTATTTATAGCCGGATTTACCAAAATCGGTATTATCTATATCTACCGAAAAACAAAGATATACTGTCAGACTTAGCCCGGAAAATTCCTTTCCTCTTCCTAGACTCAGCATCAGCACTCGCCTTGGCGATGCTCTTCTTAGAAAACCTGCTATTTATTACTCTTGAATCAGTATCAGTCACTGCTGAGGTTTGATCGCCATCAGCGAATGCATCAGCCTCTGCTAATGCCACGTCAGCTCTAGCAAGTGTTCTGGTATTTGCCTGAGCAACTGCACCGCCTATAATCCAGCTTTTATGAGCATATTCCCGAACAAAATCTAGGTTATTAATAATCATTAATCAACCTCTACCTGTATAGCTGTGCCTCTTAGATTGATGATAAGGATAGATAAGCCTCGCATTCTTTTATGAATAAGAAGGGGGTTCCTATCCCAAAATCCCTAATTTCAAACTACATTTTAAACTACCTGGGCATCTCTAGTTTTTGTTAACTGATAGTTTTTAGTAAACTAATGTTACGAAAACCCTTCCTTTCTGTTCCAGGTTCTCCGTTCCATTTTATTTGTATTTACCCAGTTAATTGGAATTGTTTCCAAATTTACTCTTTCTATTTGCCTTAATTAAGGGGGAAACATTGGTCACTAAATCTAGAGATGAATTTATCCTAGATAGAAATGCTTACCCCCAGCAATCTAATCAGGTACTACGATTAGTCCCTACTAAGATTAGTTTACAAAAGCTACAGAAAGAGAAATTGCCGAAGAGCCGAAGGAATTGGCTTGAGCGTCAGTAATGGTTTCAGCCAGACTATCCTTACCTTTGGCATCAGCAGTAGCTTCAGCAGTAGCCGCGTTGCCCT
>NZ_JAAHHC010000004.1:0-124802 GCF_010672265.1 Moorena sp. SIO3A2 | reverse complement strand
ACAAAAGCTACAGAAAGAGAAATTGCCGAAGAGCCGAAGGAATTGGCTTGAGCGTCAGTAATGGTTTCAGCCAGACTATCCTTACCTTTGGCATCAGCAGTAGCTTCAGCAGTAGCCGCGTTGCCCTTAACCTTCACAATAGACTCAAAGCGCTCTTTGATATTGACCCTTTTATTAATATCAATGTCCTTGAAATCGCGGAAGAATACACGTCCGGAGAATCCTGCGCCAACGATATTGGTTTCTTCGTTAACAACTTCGATGTGATTTAGGTCAGAAATATTCATGGTTGGTCTGCTTTTTTGTTAGTTTTATGTTACTCAACAACTTGATTGTTGTTATTTTAAGCCTACCGCTCTTAAGTCAATTTGTTTCACTTGTCACGCCAAGTTGGCGGAAAGTTTATTAAGTTTGGTAGGTGGCTTAGGTAGGTAGCTAAGCTAATGCTTACTCCTAGCAATCTTAGTAGGGAATAAAATTTAGTCCCTACTAAGATTTAGTCCCTACTAAGATTAGTCGACAAAAGCTACAGAAAGAGAAATTGCCGAAGAGCCGAAGGAATTGGCTTGAGCGTCAGTAATGGTTTCAGCCAGACTATCCTTACCTTTGGCATCAGCAGTAGCTTCAGCAGTAGCCGCGTTGCCCTTAACCTTCACAATAGACTCAAAGCGCTCTTTGATATTGACCCTTTTATTAATATCAATGTCCTTGAAATCGCGGAAGAATACACGTCCGGAGAATCCTGCGCCAATGATGTTAGTTTCTTCGTTAACAACTTCGATGTGATTTAGATCAGAAATATTCATGGTTGGTCTGCTCTTTTGTAAGTTTGATGTTAGTGAACAACTTGGTTGTTGTTAGTTTTATTCTACCGCTTCTTATTCAATTTGTCTCACTTGTCAAGCCAATTTGGCGGAAACTTTAATTAAATTAGTTAGGTAGCTAAAAACAACTTTGTTGTTGTTACTTTAATCCTACCGCTCTTACTTGAATTTGTCTCACTTGTCACGCCAATTTGGCGGAAACTTTAGCTCGAACCTTGATTAAGTTAGGTAGGTAGCTAACAACAACTTTGGTTTTTGTTGTTGTTATTTTCATCCTACCGCTCTTAATTTAATTTGTCTCACTTGTCAAGCAAATTGGGCGGTAACTTTAGTTCGACCCTTGATTAAGTTAGGTAGGTAGCTAACAACAACTTTGGTTTTTGTTGTTGTTATTTTCATCCTACCGCTCTTAGTTGAATTTGTCTCACTTGTCACGCCAATTTGGCGGAAACTTTAGCTCGATCCTTGATTAAGTTAGGTAGGTAGCTAACAACAATGGTTTTGTTGTTGTTATTTTTAACCTACCGTTATTAATTTAATTTGTCTCACTTGTCAAGCCAATTTGGCGGTAAAGTTTTAGGGAGAGTTTAATGTTACAAATTGTTATGAAAAATGCCCAAGTTATGGAAAAATAACTTGGGAGTATTAATGCAATTTATGCAGTATCAAAAAATTAATAAAAAACAAAATATAGCAGTCGCCAGGGCAGTTAGGACATGACAAAAGTCTCAAACCTAAGTAAGCGCAAGAGTTTGACTTCTGACTTCTGACTTCTGACTTCTGACTTCTGACTTCTGCTATAAATTCAGCGATTGGGGGACTGTCAGCATTGAGCTATCAGCCCTGGTGAGGTGTAAGCATTCAGAATTCAGCACTCAGCACTCAGCACTCAGCAGTCAGCCTAATGCTGAAGTAACAGAGATTAAAGCAATGCTTACCTGTTTTATTCAGATGTAACTCAGCATTATTCCAATGCTTACCTGTTGTCTTGATGCAAAGCGCGAGTGGGGGAAACCACGGCAGTCGCTCATGGGGGAAACCACGGCAGTCGCTCATGGGGGAAACCACGGCAGTCGCTCATGGGGGAAACCACGGCAGTCGCTCATGGGGGAAACCCCCAAGACCGCGCTGCCTCCCCAAGACCGCGCTGCCTCCCCAAGACCGCGCTGCCTCCCCAAGACCGCGCTGCCTCCCCAAGACCGCACTGCCTCCCCAAGACCGTAATGGTGCGTTTGACCCGTAATTTAATTCGCCACGGGTCGCACCTCTGCATCGCTTATTCAAAAGCATCTCAAGTAGCACCATCTGTAGGGCATTAGCTGATGACTGATAGCTGATAGCTGATGGCTGATGGCTGATGGCTGATAGCTGAATACTTACGGTGAGATTACCAGTCCCTAGAAACACCTTATATTCCTAGTACTTGAGTATAATTTTGGCAATTTTTTGTTAAACCACTGTTCTTTAGAGCCCCCTTGAACTAGTTGGCTTCTGCTGTCAAGGGGCTTTGCATAGTCGAGATCTTTAATGTTCCTTAAGCACTTCTGAGCATCTTCCCTATCCTGCTTAAGGCTGTCGGTTGTAGCTGGATTGAGTGAGTCCATTTTCTCGTTATCCCGTCGCAATCGGCAGTAGGTTCGCGACGGTATGTATTCTAAGGGGTTAAGACCCAAATAACGCAGCATCAAAACACAAGCCCAGGAATACTTGCGATCGCGAATTGCTTCTTCAATCAAACTAATCTTTTCAGGATCTAGGGTTTTGCCCAGTGGGCGATTAGAACGACGAAGCATGGAGTAACTCATGATGATTTCTTTTTGATCTGAAGGTCAACGAATTGGATTTGCAGGATTTACCCTTGAACTCTACCTCTAGTTTCAATAGTCAGTGATTCTGGTTGGTCAATTAAGCGAAGAGTTAGAGTACTGATCTAACCATCTGATTTGAGTTGTGAAACCTGCGAAGATGGCTTGATCGGGTGATCGGGTGATCGGGTGATCTCGAATAATCTCTTACCAATCAATAACGATTGATAGATCAGGATTCTCTTCTTCTAAATCTCCATCAATCATCCCCATTTTGGACAACACCAGATTCTTCCCCCCTTGCCCCTAGTTGACTGACAAACCTCTAAAACTTGGAACACTCTCAGTAAAGACTATTTTGAACAAAGCTTTATGAAAATTCTGATCAGATTTCGTGAACATTTGGATCAGATTTTGTGAAAAGACTGTGAAATCCTTTATCCATAGGTAATTCAAACCGCTTTTCCCTGACCGTGCTCAATGCTACCTCTGAGCAGAAATTTCCCTAACTGGGCAAAGCCCACGACTTGTCAGTCAATCCCTTTTCCTCCCTTGTACTCCTCTTCCCTGACTGGTTGTGCCATCAGGGTTAATCGACCTGGATTTAGTACCACCCCCATTACCCTACAGGCAGTATGTCGATGGCTAAATTGCGTTAGTCCTGCTATAGATTGACACCACCTTTTTGCAGCTGTCGGATCGGATCTAACAAGAAATCCACAATCCGACGGCGGCGGATAATGATGTCAGCTTTGGCTGTCTGACCAGGTTTGAATCGGATCATTTGATCGTCTTCTGTAACGTAGTCACGGTTTAGGGAAACTTCCACCTCATAAACCGAACCAAGTTGTTGATCAGTTTTGGCATCGGCAGAAAGGGAAGTGACTTTCCCTTTGATGATGCCGTATTCCTGATAGGGATAGGCATCAAGCTTGATTTGCACCGGCATTCCTTCTTTGATAAAGCCTGCCTCCTGATTAGGTAAACTAGCTGATAACACCAGGGGCGCATCTTGGGGCGCTACTTCGGCAATGGTTTGACCGGGTTGAAAGACTTCACCAATATTGGCAACATTGAGGGAGGAAACTACTCCATCCACCGGTGCATAGAGAAACTTTTGTTTGAGCCTAGCTTTCGCACTAGTTAGCAGATTGCGGTTTTCAGCAATTTTGGCATTTAGTTGAGTCAGTTCGATCTCCAACTGCTGAAGTTTCTGCTTGGTCTCTAGCTGAGTCCGATGCACTTCCGCTTGCTTCTGAGTTAGACCTGCCTGAAGTCGTTGGATTTCTGCTAAGGTCTGGTTGAGATCGCTGTGAGTCAGAGTGATCGCGCTGTTGCGATCGCGTATACTCTGCTGGGCTTGATAAATCTGGTCTTGGTTACTGGCTGCTTCTTGCAGTTGGGTTTGGGTAATCACCCGCTGACTCGCTCGTAGGCTATGTTCTGCTTGAAATACTTGTTCTTTTGAGATTGCCCCTGATGCTAACAGGGGTTTGAGATTCTCTAGGCGTTCCTTAAGGGCAAATGCATCATCCTGTCGTTGCTGGAGCAGTGCTTGGGTAGTCGCCTTGAGCCGTTTTAGGCGTTCTAGTCTGTCCTGACTGGCGACGTTTGCCTGCTGATGTTGGATCAGTTGTTCTCGTAAGGCGGCTACTTTAGTCTGTGCCTGAGCGATAGCGGCCTGTTGTGCGTCAATGTCCGCTTTGGCAATTTGCTGACGGGTTTGGGCTTCTTGGTGGATGTTTTCAATCAGCCCTTGCATCTGAATTAATTTGATTTGGTCAGCATTGATCAGTTGCTCCAAACGCTCTACTTCAGTAGCGCCAAGTTCTTTATCCAGTTCCACCAAGACTTGCCCAGCGGTAACCGATTCCCCTTCTTTGACCGCAATCTTGGCGACCTTGCCGGATTGGATCGGATGAATTTTATACACTTCTCCTTTTGGCACTAACTTGCCTGTGGCTTTACCCACTTCGTCAATTTGGCCAAAGGTTGCCCAAACCCCACAGACCATACAGAAGGCGAATCCTCCCAAAAGCAGTCTCTGGGGCAGTACCGATGGTGGCTGATCCAGTAAATTTTGTAGGGCTGTTGACCAGTTTTCAGTGTTGGTAGCCCCTAGTGATGATGTTGGTGTGACCGGATTTTGAACATGATTAGCTGATTGGGGGAGTGGTGGTGCTGATACCGCTGTCCCCCCATAGATCGATCTAATCTCAGCTGAGGTTAGATTAGGGTGAGGGGTTTGTCCCTCAGGGAGTCCCTCTCTAGACGGGATAGATGGTTGTGGTTTGTTCATGGTAGTTCACCCATAATCACTGGTAGTTTTGTGTCTATTGATTTAAACTGAGAACACGAACCTTGGTGAAAGTCAATGTTGAAGACAGTGGGGGATATACTGATCACCCCTGATCACCCCGAGAGCGATTTTTTACAAAAAACATTTACAAACTTTCATAAATGCCAGGGTTAAAGATCCAGCTGCTGCTGGGCTAGGTGGTAGTACAGACCTTTCTCAGCCATGAGTTCGGAGTGGGTACCGCGCTCTGCGATCAGACCTTGGTCGAGGACCAGTATAGAGTCGGCATTGCGCACCGTAGAAAGACGGTGGGCAATGATGAAGGTAGTGCGATCGCGACTAATGCGAGCTAAATTTTGTTGAAAACGTCGCTCGGATTCTGTATCTAGGGAGCTAGTCGCTTCATCGAGAATCAGAATCTTGGGGTTACCCAGCAAGGCTCGGGCGATCGCAATCCGTTGCCGTTGTCCCCCAGACAGGTTAGACCCTCGCTCCCCAACCTTGGTGTTGTATCCCAGGGGCAGGTTTTGAATAAACACATGAGCTTCAGCCAATTTGGCAACTTCTACCCCTTGTTCGAGGCTATACTCAGGTTTGTATAAGGTGATGTTCTCTAAAATCGTCCCTGAAAACAAAAAGCATTCTTGAGGTACCACACCTAATTGAGAGCGCAAAGACTGGGGAGAAACATGTCGGATGTCGTGGCTATCAATCAAAATACGGCCTGTAGTTGGGTGATAGAGTCCTTGGAGCAGCTTGACCAAGGTACTTTTGCCCGAGCCACTGCGTCCGACAATGGCTATGGTCTTTCCAGGGGCAACCTCGAAGGAAATGTTTTGAAGGGTGTATTGTTCATCATCCTCACTATAGCGAAAGCTGACATTGTCAAACTGGACATGCCCCGCGATCGCAGGCAATGGCATCAGGGGTTTTTGGGTATTCTCTTCTGGCTGGGTGGTCAAGACATCATCGAGCCGTTCCACCGATACCAAGATTTCCTGGAACTCATCCCAAAGTCCCACCAAAGACAAAATCGGGCTAATCACCCGACCAATGAGCATA
Organism: Moorena sp. SIO3A2; assembly: GCF_010672265.1. Lineage (NCBI taxonomy): Bacteria > Bacillati > Cyanobacteriota > Cyanophyceae > Coleofasciculales > Coleofasciculaceae > Moorena > Moorena sp. SIO3A2. The sequence goes on along the minus strand of NZ_JAAHHC010000004.1, from coordinate 118,812 downwards.
TTGAATGCCACAAATTGACCAATCGTGAGCTGTTCCTGAATTACCAGACTTGCCCCGAACCACAGTAAAGCCGTGCCGCTGAGGTTATTAATCAACCCACTGACTGACCCTAAGCCGTTGGCCAAGTTCTGTCCTTTGAATACCATATTCAACTGACCCGTGAGGCGGTCTTCCCAGCGCCAGCGCACCTCTTGTTCAGAGGCTGCTGCTTTGACAGTTGCTACTCCCGACATCATTTCTACTAACAGGGAGTTTTGTGCTGCTGTTTCTTTAAAGATTTCCCTGGACACTTGGCGTAGAAATGGACTGGCAACTATGGTCAAAATCGCAATCGGTACAATCGTTGCCAGGACCAGCAAGGTTAGGTGCCAGTTGTAGTAGAGCATCAGCCCCACATAGACAAACATCATTACCACATCCAGCCAAGTAGCAATGGCTTGCTGAGTCAGGAACGCCTGAATTTTCCCAGTTTCCTGGACTCGGGTCAGGATGTCCCCCACCTGGCGGGATTCAAAAAACTTCAGGGGTAGTGTGAGGGTATGCTTAATAAAACCACTGACAAAGGTAAGACTGAGTCGATTGGAAAAGTAATCCAGCAGGTAGCGTCTGGTGACACTCAAGCCTATGCTCCAAAGGCCAAAGATGACTAGACCAATTGCAAACACATTGAGGGTAACAACACTTTTGTTAACCACCACCCGATCCAAAATGATTTGGGTAAACAGGGGGGTAATCAGACCAAAAACCTGGAGCAGTAGGGAAGCTAGGATAATTTGCAACAGGACTATGCGATGGGGCCATAGCAATCCCCAAAAGCGATTCAGAGAAATCTTTTGATTGGGAGTCCCTGCTAGCTGGGGAGTAGGATTCAACAGCAGCGCATATCCTGTCCAACCCTCTAGAAATTGTTGTCGAGAAAGCGTCCGCTTTCCCACAGCTGGATCCGCAACAAGTACCTTCTCCCCTTTGACCGAATAGACAACTATATAATGATCACCTTGCCAGTGAGCAATCCAGGGGTTACTCCGATCCGCTAGGCGAGCTAAAGACGCTCTAACTGGAGTAGCTTGAAATCCCAAGGTTTCTGATGCTCTGGCTAACCCTTTCAGGGATGACCCAGAACGCCCCACCCCTGCCAGATTCCGTAGGGAATTCAAGCTAAATCGTTTGCCCCAGTAGCGTCCAATCATTGCCAAGCAAGCAGCGCCACAATCTGAAGAGGATTGCTGTTCAATGAAGGGATAGCGTTGCCACAACCCCTGAATAAAAGGTCGCTTCGTCGGTACGGGAAATGGTATCAGTTTAGACTCAGCCTGGGTCGAGTTACTTTGTGTTTCAGCATTTCCATTGGTAGGGAGGTTGGATGGAATTAGCGGTACTCTGTGACCGGGCTGAGTACGGACTGGGTGGACTATGGCGCTAGTCGCCCCTGATTTCTGGTGTCCATTTTCAGAGGTTTGACCCGTCTGTGGACTCAACTTTGCCAGCACCGGTGCCATCATTTGGGCAGTTTCCCAATGTTCCTTTGGTAGATGGGTTACCCATAAATCGCTTTGAGCAATCCAATCTTCCGGCACTGGCTGAGGATAGCCCCAACTTTCGCCCCTTGCAATAGTTAGTGGGCAATTCTGTTGAACTCCGCCCCTTTCAATCTGACCACTACGTAGCCAGTAACGACCAACTTGGCCAGACTTAACTAAGGACTCCCCAGCGGAAATCCGTGTGTCTACCAGGTAGGGCAACAATTGCTGTAGAGTGATGCTGTCAAGCGATCGCAATGCTGTTAAGGTCTTGAAGAAAATCAAGCGTTGCCGGTGCTGAGCTTGTTGCTGTAGGTGTTCGAGCCACTCCGGTAGCTGTTCTAACCAAGGTTGCAGTTCAGCTAAGGACATCCGAGCAATCTGTCCTGAACTCGCTGCGATCGCTTGGTAAGGATAAGATAGGTTGCACAACAGTTCCTCAGCCCCAAAGGTTGCCCCCTCTTCAAGAACCTGTACGGATACGTCCCGCTGTTTTTCACCATCAAAGCTTAGCAGCCGCACCCGCCCGCAACAGACCACGTAAAAATACTTATTTGGTTCATTTTGAACATAATTTTGGCTTAACTCCCGTCTAGGATAGGGTATAATTTCATCACCTAGATCAAAGTTATGAATTTGGAAGGATTGACTAAATTCTGGTAATAGTGTATTTGATAGGGTCTTATCCAACCAGTTCGCGATTAGGTGTTCAATAACCTCGGAAGATTTCTGGGTCGGGTATTGGCCAAGGGAATCTGGTGGTTGCCCTGATTTTTCTAAACCGACCGTTTTCTGATGCATTAGGTAGAACCCCTTCTTTAGTTAGTTTTACCTTGTATTGACTAGCGCCATGGTTAGGTGGAGTCTTCGGATCCATTTGATTGGCACCAGTATTGATTGTTCAAACAGTACTCTGGGTAGTCACATAGACTCTGGTCTCCCTTTTTCCCTAGTGATAGTCCCAGTAGTGTTCCCTGGGGTTGAATTAGGATTTGACTTAGGAGTACTGTGGCATTCAACAACTGTTTGCCGTTTGATGCCACCTAAGCAATCCCAGCTAATCGAGGTAATAAGTAATAATTTGATGTTCACCCTTGCTCCGGGAGGCTGATCGCCCTTTTTTAGGTAACTTCATGAAAAGCTTGTGAAATTAATTATGAGTTTTTTCCCCTGAAAACTCAATATACTTACATATTTCTTAAAACTTCAAATCTTTTCTACATATTCCTTACCAGTAACCCCAAGGACAATCTCCGGAATCATCCTATGTGAAGTTAATCGGCGCTGTCAAGTTGTTTTCACGATCAATTCACGGTTTTGACAATAGCTTAAATAAAAGTTTATCAAATCTTATTGAAGTTAAGTGGCCAGATTGAAGTTAACCAGCTAGATAGAGTTGTCAAGTTTTCATAACATTTTCACTAAACTAACTATTCATATAATCAGTTTAGTAGTTATCAATAGTTTCACAATTACTTTACTTTCTCTTGATAAAATCTTGTTATAAACTTTAAACAAAATTCACAAGTACAGCAATGTCTCAGCTCCTAGAGAAGCTTTGTGATCCCTGATAGTGTGATCCGGTTTGTCAATTACCCTAGGGGTTATACCCCTCAATAATTCGCCAACTTAAATTCGCCAGCTTACAGACCACCATACTCCCTATCTGGTCGTCATATCATCGACCCTTAAATACTAATGATTAAAACTGATCGGGAGATGGGGAGAAGTAAGGGGAAGCAAAAACGCGGATATTGTTAATCATCACTCATCCTCAGGACTTGAGATCAATTAATCAACAGTTAACTTACCTATTTTTATGGCTCTTCCGTACTTGTTATGCTAAATTAACACTTTGCCAAAGGGACTGAGGCCGTAGGCCACGCGGGGCGCGTTCGGAGCAGGGACTTCGGAGCAGGAGGAAGAGGCAGCTATATGGGAAAAATTTATGGTTAAATAGCCTCATAACCCTTACACAGTAAGCTTTTCGGGGGGGGGGTAAACTATAAATTTAGCATAGTAGGTACTGAAGAACCGAAACTATTGAGTTAATATCTCTTTTAAAGAAAAAACAAGCAACTAATTTTTGTAACTATCTAGAAAGTCATCGAACTCGAATTATTAATTATAGTTACTATAAACTTCAGGAAATTTGCTCCATTGCCTGGGATCGTGTATGAATCTACAGTAAAGCAAATTGATCGAAGACTAAAAATTTCTGGGCGAGAGTGGAACTCGGAAAATGTTCCTCAAGTTCTTAAACATAGATGTGCTGATCTAAACAACTGTCTTTAGTGGCAGTCAAAAAGTGGCAGTCAAAAAGTAATTAAAATTCCTACCGCCTGTTTATTTTGAGGCTGGCTATTTGGGTCGCTCTCCCCTGTTTTTTGGGTTGCTCCCCCATGTTTATTTTGAGACTGGAGTTGTACTATTATATGCATTAGATTTTGGTAAGCATTCAGCAGTCAGCCGTCAGCCGTTGGCCACAGACCCAAAGCTGATAGCACCTCAAGTAGCGTGGTCACAGGCCCAAACCTGATAGCTAAATGCTTACTCAAGACAAGGTCAAAAACGGTAATTATTTTGTATAATTGATTTAGAAATGCTATAGGTAAACTACTTACTATAAGAAGCATAGCAAGAGGATGAACTTCTGCTATAAATTCTGCCACTCTAGTCTCTTTTGACAGTAACCTCTTGAATAATGGTTGCTTCATCCCCAGAGGCAGTTGCTGTACTTTCGGCTTGGACTACAACCGTACCATCTGCTGAAACTATCCATTTTCTGATTGTCTGGGAACGTCTCATGGTTACATCACTCTAGTTAGTAATTTTCGTTAGTTATTTTAGTTATGAGGTAAATTAAATTTACTTACCCCTGCTCTCTGCTCCGAAGCTCCCTGCTCTCTAAAACCATTAATAGCATTGGGATTATTCCCCAGTATTGATGGTACTAATTTCACTATGGATCATATAGTTAACTTCACTATTGAGCCACTCTTGAAACATACTCTGTAAAATTTCTTTAGACTTTTCTTCGGTTAATTCAGCTGGAATAAATTCTTCAACTAAGAAAAGATGATATCCTTGTTCGGTTTGCAGGGGATGAGTCACTTCTCCTGGCTGAACACTAAAGATAAGGGCAGCTATCTCAGGCTTAAAACTCCAACGAGGCAACTTTCCTTCATAGCCACACCGTCGCTGCCTTTCTGGGTCTATATCATAGAAATGAGCAGCTTCATAAAAACTGATTTCTCCTTCCTCAATCTGATAGAAAAGCTCCTGAGCAATTTCCTCAGAATCCACCAGAATTTGATAAACCAAAACTTGCTCAAAGTCCAGTCGATTTTGAGCAAAGCTTTTTTCCACATCTTTATAAAATAAGGACTCAGCAAGCTTTTGGGCAAGCAAGCGATCGCTAATTCCCGCTTCCCAATCCTCTGCTGTCACCATCTGATCTGCCAGCCAGGCCAATGTTTCTGCTGCCTTTTCCAAACGATTGGCATAACGGATCTCATCCGCCTGAGCTTGCACGTCTTCTGGTGTGACTGTTATCCCTCTTTCTTGAGCCGCTTTATTGATAACTCGTTGATACAAAACTTTTTGACAGATGCCCTTCAGATGCATCTCCTTTTTCAAGGAGTACATAATTTCCTCTGGAGTCACCGATGCTTTGGAAAGGTCAACCATTACACCCGATTATGAACTATAACTGGAACTACTTACAGTCTTGGTCAGAGTCAGCTGAGTTAACTGTCTGACTCTTATCATCATACAAAAAGCAATTCCTAAATTTTGCCAATTTGCCAAATTGAGGGCGGAGTATTTGCCAGCAAAAATCAAAGTTGAGACTTATCCCTCAATCAAAACACCTCGCCCCTCAATCCCCGTTTTGAAGCCAGCACACAGAAACTAGATTTTATTAAGCTGATAGCTTTAGAAGTATCTGCTAAAAAAGTTAGTCCTCGTGAAAAAAGCTTCCTGAATATCAGGTACTGAGAAGTTATCAGTACCAGCCCTAGCTTCAACAATACCCGCAGTGTTTGTGGCTTTATTAGCAGATGCTTGCACTGCACTCGTAGCCATGTTTCCCTTAGGATCCATGCTCATGGCATTACTCATAGTACTTGCTGCCTCAGAATTTACTTCCGATACAGATATAATTGCAGAATGACTACCGTTCATGGTTGTAAATGAGCCAGGTAACTCCCATAACCGAAAGTGATCAAACATAATCGTTAAACTCCTTTGTTACTAATGGAACGAGTTAAAAACATTTTAATTATTGAAAAATTCACTAATTTTTTTGCATAAATCGGGAACTTCGGATCAGGAATATTCGGATCGGGTAACTTGGAATCAGTGGACGATAATTGACAAAAACATTATCAGAAAAGCGATGGAGCCCTTAAAACCCTTGTTACTATTGCTAGCTTACCTATTGCTAGCTTGCCTATTGCCTTAAAAGGATAAGCAAAGTACCTCACCGAATTGATAACTGCTATATATTTGTTGAGTTATCCAATCAAACGATAAATCCCAAAGGGATCATGGACAGAATAACCCCAGTAATGACGATCCCTAGCCCTAGCCTCAGCTTTTGCCCTAGCTTCAGAAAAGAACTCGTCTACATGGATAAAGCTTTCTACGGAAGTATCGGTATGCTGAGCTAACGCATCGGCCTGAGCATTAGTGGCACCAATGCCAGGACCAGCGAAGGCTTCAGCAGTAGTAAAAACAAAACCACCTAAAATAGGGTGGTCTGTTGCCTGTAGCTCAAAATATTCTAATTGAGCAATTTTCATGAATGATTCTCCTGGTCAAATTAGGTAATAGTTAATTGTGATCGGGAGCATCTAAAAGCAACTAAATATAAAAGCAACTAAAAATGATAAATTGGGAGCACCGTTTTCTGTAAGTACCGAGCAAGATGCTCCCACTACCAATTACGTCCTTATTTTACTAACCACAAGCAAAATGCTTCCACTACCAATTCACAAAAATGGGATGCTCCCATTGTGATTAATGCTGCGGAAAGATGTTACTGATTTTTGCTTCATCTTTCCGCAGCATTGATAGCCTTAAGTCTCAAGGATTACTCTAAGCCGTTTTAGTAATAATGCTTCTTATTCTTAGAAGAACTAACAGATATTGTACTTAGGGTAGATTGAGAACCATGCTCAGTAGTGGTAGTACTGCCAGTGACGTTAGTGAAGGTCTTCTCACCAAAGGCTTGTGCGCGGCCATCAATCGTAGCTACGTTCTCTTCAATGTCAATACCGACGTTGATAAATTTGTTAAATCCGAAAGGGAAGTAAGGTTGGTAGTAGCCATATCCACCCACAACTTTGGGGTCTTCAGCAATAGTTTCTAAATGATTTAGATCAGAAATAATCATTATTTATTTCTCTCCTTTTTGTTTTTTAATAAAACTGCTTGTTTGACACTTCAATTAAACTATCAAAGTTCAAAATGTTTGTCTCGCTAATTTGGCAATTAACCTATTGAGTTCCGGTTTGATATAACTACTGATACTTTAGTATTTTGAAGTCATCAAAATGAATGAATTACACCTAAAAATGAGTGCAATAATCTTGATATAGAATTGAATTTAATGCATTATATTAGGATATGAATACACCCAGGTTTACAAATTACTTAATCACAAAAAGTTCCTGATTAAGTACTAACGGCTGATAGCAGAGAAGCCAATACCTACAGACTTGGAACCAGTTACTCCACCTTGCTCAATAGTGATGAAGACGCTTTCTTGCTTAGTAGCAACGTTATTACCTTTATCGCTAGAAGCTTCAGATGTAACACCACCTGAAGCGGTAATACCATTAATGTCTACACGAGAGATAATGCTGGTATTGAAAACTTCAGTTTCGGTGATGGTGCTGGTGGTGTTGAAAACGCTGGTGACATTGTTGTTGAATGTGATTCCAGCAATAGTAGTACCACCTTGAACTTGGCTAGCGTCAACGGATTCTAGATGGTTTAGATCAGAAATAAGCATTGATTTTCTCCTTTTTTATTGTTAATAATGGGCAAACCCATCTAAATTATAGAAACGTTACTCAGAAAAGATTTCAAACTTAATAAGTTAAAATACTTATCATATGAATCTCATATCCAGTAGGCATTTCAAAATAAGATGCGTTTACCCTGAATAATGAATCGAGGTTTACAAATTACTTAATTAGTAACTTGTCCTGATTAATTAATGACGGCTGATTCCAGAGAAGCCAATACCTACGGACTTGGAACCAGTTACTCCACCTTGCTCAATAGTGATGAAGACGCTTTCTTGCTTAGTAGCAACGTTATTACCTGCATCGCTAGAACCTTCAGATGTAGTACCACCTGAAGCGGTAATACCATTAATGTCTACGCTAGAGGTAATGCTGGTATCGAAAACTTCAGTTTCGGTGATGGTGCTGGTGGTGTTGAAAACGCTGGTGACATTGTTGTTGAATGTGATTCCAGCAATAGTAGTACCACCTTGAACTTGGCTAGCCTCAACGGATTCTAGATGATTTAAGTCAGAAATAAGCATTGATTTTCTCCTTGTTGGTTGTTGATGATGAATCGAGGTTTAGAAACTAATTAATCAGAAACTTTTCGTGATTAATTACTAACGGCTGATTCCAGAGAAGCCAAGACCTACAGACTTGGAACCAGTTACGCCACCTTGCTCAATAGTGATGAAGACGCTTTCTTGCTTAGTAGCAACGTTATTACCTTGATCGCTAGAACCTTCAGATGTAGTACCACCTGAAGCGGTAATACCATTAATGTCTACGCTAGAAGTAATGCTGGTATTGAAAACTTCAGTTTCGGTGATGGTGCTGGTGGTGTTGAAAACGCTGGTGACATTGTTGTCGAATTGGATTCCAGCAATAGTAGTACCACCTTGAACTTGGCTAGCCTCAACGGATTCTAGATGGTTTAAGTCAGAAATAAGCATTGATTTTCTCCTTCTTTGTTGTTGATTTTATTTCTGTGGAGCAGCTTTGTTTTAGCTGTTGATATAACTATATCCATATTCCCCTAGGCATGTCTCGCCAATTTGGCTTCAAGCTTTTATTTTTTGAAAATCACTGGATTTACTAAAAGGATGTAGTCAGCAGTAACCAATTCTGGATTAGTTCAAATAGATTGGTAATATTTCTGGGGTTTTAGTCAAGTAAATTCTTAGGAATAAACTGGTCATTATATCTAATATAAAAAAAAATGAACGCCACTTTGGCTTGAGATTGATGCTTGACTCCTCCCACAACTAAAGAGTGACTAGTAACCGATTCTGAATTAGTTCAAAGAGATGGGTAAGGTTGATGGGGTTTTAGTGAAGTAAATTATTAGTAATGAACCGGTTATTATATCAAATCTAATTAAAAATATGAACGCCACTTTGGCTTGAGATTGATGGTTGAATCCTCCCACAACTAAAGTAAGTGCTAAAGTCCGTGCTATGTCCAGTCATTAGTTAATAGCAAAGGGAACAGCGGATCACCGGAACAGGGAGCAGGGAGCAGGGAGTGTGGGAAGTGTGAGGAGAGGGGGCGTGTGGGGAGATCGGGAGATGGGGAGATGGGGAGATGGGGAGATGAAATTAATAATGTGTAGCCGTGTGAGCGCTAAGAATTGGTATAACCTGAGTTCGATATAAGCGATCGCTTGAGGAAAGACTAAGGAATACAAGGGTTGGGCAACTAGGCTAGATTAAGGCTTTCAGGGTTACGTCGAACTTAGGTTAACTAGGGATTAGCCACGCTTAAACCCTTAGATTAGGCCCGCTTAACCATTAACCGTGCCACCTAGCCCTCACCCTCAAAACTAAATTGACAGAGTACTAGGGCTGTTTTTACTAGGGCTGTTTCATTCCGGTCTGTGATCAGATAAAAAAACGCCTCGTCCATCAACAGGTGCGACCCGTGGCGAATTTAATTCGCCAACGAAAAGCGCACCTAATGGACAAGGCGGTTATTAATGAATTACTTTGACCACAGGCTTAGTCTGATCTGGTGTGGTGGTAAGCAGTGGCTGGTAATGACAAGGAGGATGGGTAGGAAAATGATTATACCTGCTCACCACAGGGAAACCAAACAGTCTTGCCGTAAATAATCGGTTAACTTCTTGAGGATGGATTCCTCTTCTTCCAGTTCAGTGATTAAGCACTGTTCTTGATCGCCACCGTGGACCTGTGAAGTTTTCTTGCCAAGGGTCTCTACATAAGCCAGATCTTTGATCTGGCTCAAACGCTGCCGTGCATTCAAGACTTTATTGCTATTGGTCATCATACTAGCTTGCTTCTGTAAGATCATGTCCCGGTTTTGTTTGAGCAAGCGGCTGTAGGTTCTAGAAGGCATGTAGTCTAGGGGGTTATGGCCTGCCAAGCGTAGCATTAACACACAAGCCCAAGAATATTTGCCATCAAGGATGGCTTCCTCGATCTCGCTAAACTTATCAATATCCATCATTTTGTCGAGCTTGGTATTGGCAGAAGGAATACGATAGGTCATGGTTATTTCTTATCCTGTAAGTCTAAAGGTCAATAGTTTATAAGCTGGGGTGCAGTTAACTTGCAGATTTCAAGGAATTACTAGCAAGTTGACTACTAAAAATTAACGGTCAACTGTTAACCGTCAACGGAAAACGATCAGTCAGTGATGAAAGTGATTTGAGAACAGAGCACTATAGATCGATGCCGCTTTTTTGCAGTTGTCGCATCGGATCCAATAAGAAATCGATAATCCGACGGCGGCGGATGATGATGTCAGCATTGGCGGTTTGACCAGCCTTAAACCGGATGATTTCATCCTCTTCAATCACATAGTCACGGTCGAGGGACACTTTCACCTTATAGACTGAACCCATTACTTGATCGGCTTTAGCATCGGAAGAGATGGAAATCACCGTGCCTTTGATGATGCCGTAATCCTGATAGGGATAGGCATCAAATTTCACTTGCACCGCCATTCCTTCGTTAATAAACCCTGCCTCGCGAGTAGGCAAACTTGCGGATAGCACTAAGGGGGCACCTTGAGGAGCGATTTCGGCGATGCTACGTCCCGGTTGCACGACTTCACCAGCATTACCAATGTTGAGGGAAGATATTATCCCATCCACTGGCGCTTTGAGAAACTTCTGTTTGAGCCTGGTTTTAGCAGTAGTAACCAGGGTTTCATTTTCAGAAATTCTAGCTTTGATTTGGGTCAGTTCCACTTCCAACTGTTGAATTTTCTGCTGTGCTTCCAGGCGAGTGGTGCGTCCCGTTGCTTGCCGATGCTCTAATTCTGCCTCTAGTCGCTTAATTTCTGCTAAAGTTTGTTGTAGCTCACCTCGGCTTTGGCTAGTCGCCGCTTCGCGATCGCGTATACTTTGCTGAGCTTGAAAGATCTGTTCGCGAGTACTCAAACCCTCTTGCAGTTTGCTTTCGGTAACAGCACTTTGGCTAGCACGAAAGCTTTGTTCTGCTTGAAATACCTGTTCTTTCGAGATTGCTCCTTCTGCCAACAGAGGCTTAAGGTTATCGAGTCGTTCCTTGAGAGCCACTACATTAGCCCGCCGTTGCTGGAGCAGTTCTTGGGCTGTCGCCTGCACCAGCTTCATCCGTTGTAATCGTTCGCGATTAGCAGCTTTAGCTAACTGATGTTGAATGATTTGTTGTCTAATTGCCGATGCACTAGCTTGTGCTCGTGCGATCGAAGCTTGTTGTGCTTGAACTTCTGCTTGGGTAATCTGCTCACGAGTTTCTACTTCTAGACGGGTTCTTTCAAGCAGTCCTTGCATCTGAACTAACCTAATCCGGTCTGCATTAAGAACTTTCTCTAAACGTTCTACTTCCTGAGTGGCAAGCTCTGTATCCAGTTCCACCAAGACTTCCCCAGCTTTAACCGCTTGCCCTTCTTTGACCTTAATACTAGCAATCTTGCCTGGCTCAATCGGGTCAACTTTATAAACGTCGCCTTTTGGCACTAAGCTTCCATGAGCTTTACCGACTTCATCAATCTGCCCAAACGTTGCCCAAGCCACAAATATCGTACAGAAGCTTAATCCACCCAACATCAAGAGCCGGGGAAGGTTCGCCGGAGGCTGGTCGAGGGTAGTTTGTATCGAGGTTGACCATTTGGACGTACTAGGAGCATTGGCAGTATTGCTTCCTACCTCTGTGCTGGGTGAGCCTGGCTCTTGGTCATAATCAGGTCTCAGGCGACCTGATGGCATTAAAACGACGTTACCCTGACGACTCGTAGCCGCCTCAGGTGGGGAGTTGATTGGTTTTGCTTGTGTCATGGTGGTAGATCACGCTAAATTAACATTTTAGGGAAATGACCAATGTTTTGGGAAAGAAAGCGACCAATTCTCGTGCTGCCCTTAGCTTCCCGGGGTGAGTTTGGTATTGTTGGGCAGGCCGAAATCTTTGGCATTACCTGACTCTACTTGCCCCTTTTTCAGATAGCTTCAATGCACCCCGAGATCAGAACTTAAACCCTTCCCCTTTAAGTAGCCGTCGGTCGGTCAAACCTATTGCCTGAGCACGCTGTGAGGTGTGGACTTGAGCAGGACTGACCCTAGGGTTAGGCTCTCCAAGTTACCTGCGTCTCACCTTTAGTGGGGTGCATGGGAATGAATTAAACAAAGGAATTGGAATTAAACTCTCCGGTGAGTGTGCGTCATGGAGAATTCTCAGGGGATTCTAAACGGTGGTTACGAAATGGGTGTGGAGCCATATCTGAACACGTTTTCATCCCCTTATATTCACACAGGGCTTTTCCACTTTTCTGATAAAAGATCAATTTCATCTGAGTATGTTGCTAAATTGGCAGATTTTTGGCAGCTTTTTACAAAGCTTGACATAGTGATAGCTAGCTTCAAATTTCATTAATTATTAGTCATTAGTCATTAGTCCTTTTCACATGACTGTGTTGCCAAATTGGCAAATTTTTACATAGTTTGATATAGTCATAGGTAGCTTCAAATTTTCTTAGTCATTAGTCCTTTGTGACTAACCAGGGTCTATGGGGATTTACAAATGACTAATGACTAAATAACTAATAACTAATAACTAATGACTAATGAGCACTTGTTAACGATCTATTAAAGATCTAGCTGCTGCTGTGCTAGATGATAGTAAAGACCTTGACGATCCATGAGTTCCTGATGGTTGCCTTTCTCGACCAGAACACCTCGGTCTAGGACAAGGATGCAGTCAGCATTGCGCACTGTAGAGAGGCGGTGGGCGATGATGAAGGTAGTGCGATCGCGACTAATGCGAGCTAAGTTTTGTTGAAAGCGGCGCTCGGATTCTGTATCTAGGGAGCTAGTCGCTTCATCCAGAATCAGAATCTTGGGGTTGCCCAATAGGGCTCGGGCTATGGCAATCCTTTGTCGCTGTCCACCAGAAAGGGTAGAGCCTCGCTCTCCTACTTTTGTATTATATCCCAAAGTCATACCTTGAATAAAAGCATGAGCTTCTGCTAGTTTGGCTACCTCTACGGCTTCATCCAGGCTGAAATCCGGTCGGTAGAGAGTGATATTTTCGACAATTGTCCCCGAGAACAAGAAACATTCTTGGGGTACCACACCCATTTGAGAACGCAAAGATTGGGGGGAAATATGGCGGATATCGTGTCCATCTATCAAAATACGACCATTAGTCGGATGATAGAGACCTTGCAGTAGCTTCACCAAGGTACTCTTGCCAGAGCCACTGCGCCCCACTAGAGCAATGGTTTCTCCAGCCCTAATCTGTAGGGAAATATTCTGTAGGATATTGCGATCCTCATCCTCGGAGTATCGGAAGGTAACATCTTCCAATATTACATCACCCTTAATCTCAGGTAGAACCAACATTGGTTCTTGAGGATTCTCCTCTGGCTTAGCAGATAAGACATCATTAAGCCGTTCTACAGACACCAAGATTTCTTGAAACTCATCCCAAAGATTCACTAGAGCCAAAATCGGACCAGTGACTCGGCCAATGAGCATATTAAACGCGACATACTGACCGATAGTAAGCTGCTCATTAATTACTAAGCTAGCGCCAAACCAAAGCAAAGCGGTGCTGCTGAGAGTATTAATTAGAGAACTAATTGACCCTAACCCGTTAGCCAGGTTTCTACCTTTAAATTGTACATTCAACTGATTGGTGAGGCGATCTTCCCAGCGCCAGCGCACTTCTTGTTCCGAAGCCGCCGTTTTCACAGTAGCAACCCCTGACATCATTTCCACTAACATAGAATTTTGTTGGGCTGCTTCTTTAAAGATTTCCCTGGACACCTGGCGTAGAAAGGGACTGGCAATCACAGTCAAGATGGCGATGGGGAAAATCGTTGCCAGCACCAGCAAGGTTAAGCGCCAATTGTAGTAGAGCATTAGTCCAATATAGACAAACACCATCACCACATCTAGCCAAGTCGCAATCGCTTGCTGAGTTATAAAACCCTGAATTTTTCCAGTTTCCTGAATTCGGGTCAGGATATCCCCCACCTGGCGGGATTCAAAAAACTTCAGGGGTAAGGTCAGGGTATGGTTAATGAAGCCACTGACGAAGGTGAGACTAAGCCGATTGGAAAAGTAGTCCAGCAAGTAGCGTCTGGTGAGACTAACCCCAATCGTCCAAAGGCCAAAGATGATTAGACCAATGGAGAAGACATTGAGAGTGACAAGGCTTCTGTTAATAATCACCCGGTCAAGAATGATCTGGGTAAATAAGGGAGTAATCAGACCAAAAACCTGAAGGATGAGGGTAGCCAAGATAATTTGCAGCAGGACTGAGCGATGGGGCCATAGCAATCCCCAAAACGGCCCTAAAGAACGTTTGTCGCTGGGAGTAATTGCTAGTTGGGGAGTTGGATCCAATAGCATGGCATACCCAGTCCAACTTTGGAGAAAGTCTTTGCGAGCAAGCGATCGCTTCCCCACTGCTGGATCGGCAACGAGTACCTTATTACCCTTTACCTGGTAGACAACAATATAGTGATCTCCTTGCCAGTGAGCAATCCAAGGATTACTCCGATCCGCTAAGCGACCTAAAGAAGCCCTGACTGGACTAGCTTGAAACCCTAAACTTTCCGCTGCTTTAGCTAAACCTTTGAGGGATGAACCAGAACGACCCACTCCCGCCAGTTCCCGCAGGGAGTTGAGAGCAAAGCGTTTGCCCCAATACTGCCCAATCATGGCTAAGCAGGCAGCACCACAATCAGAAGAAGCTTGCTGCTCAATAAAAGGATAGCGCTGCCAAAACCTTAGGAATCTCCCACCCGGCTTTGCTGGTTTGGGAAAATCAAAGCTTTCTGACTGACTGGGTTCAAGGGGCGTTTGTTGCTTAGGAGTTTCTAAAACTCGCCGAGTCGGTCGTGCTCTAGTCTGGTTTGCATGTGGTGACGGAGTATGGGTCTTGTTAACTACGCCTTGATCCGATGGAGATTTACCGTCACCATTTTTAGCACTTTGCCTGTTCTCCTGATCCGGTGACTCGGTGGAGTTAGCCAAAACTGGTGCGATCGCGCAAGCCGCTTGCCAATGCTCTTGAGGCAGCTGGTAAAGCAATACATCAGTTTGGGCAATCCAATCTGTGGGTACTGGCATCGGATATCCCCAACTTTCTCCGATGCTAGGAAATGGAGCAGAGGAATTTGCCTCTGTTCCTTCTGGCGTTCCCATTTGACCACTACGTAGCCAGCAATGACCAGCTTGGGAAGAGGACACCAGAGACTCCCCAGCCTCAATGCGTGTTTCTACGATGTAGGGCAACAGTTGATTTATGGTAACACCGTTAAGCGATCGCAAATTGGTCAAAGTCTTGAAGAAAATTAGGCATTGCCGGTGCTGGGCTTGTTTCCCCAGGATTTCCGACCACTTTGGCAACCGTTCCAACCAAGGCAAGAGTTGATTTAGGGAAATACGAGCAACTTGTCCTGAACTCGCTGCGATCGCTCTGTAAGGATAGGATAGACTACCTAAGAGATCATAGGCACCAAAAGTTTCCCCTTCTTCGAGTACCTGTATGGAAACCTCCCGCTGTTTTTCAGCATCAAAGCCTAGTAGTCGTACCCGACCCTGACAAACTAGGTAAAGATATTGGTGATCTTGTTCAATCTCAACAGAATCTTGGGATAGCTCTGGTTTAGTATAGGCAAGGATTTTATCCCCTAGCTGGAAGTGATCAAGGTCAAATGATTGACTAAATTCGTAGTTGAGCTTTGGATCGACTGAGTCTAGGGTCAAGCTTTGAAGCACCACTGATAAATTGCTAGCAGGGTCTGGGTTGATAGAAGACGGTGGTTTACTAGGCTCTGCTGAATCCCTGATTATATTCTTCATATGTTAAACATTGAAAATTGATTTTTAACAATTAACCATTTACAATTAACCATTTATAATGAACTACATTTATTTATCTAATAACTTAGTTTTTGTCAAGTCATTAACCGGCTAGTTACCAATAATTCACAAAAAATTCACAAATACTTTAAGTAAACTTCATCGAAACTTTAAATTCCCCCTAGAGCATCTGGTGTAAAGTAAACCCATAAGGGTTGGGGAAAGGGAGATAGGAGGTCAAGTCATCAGCCAGCTCATCAAGCCAATAGATGTCAGCTAGATCTAAGCAGATAGTGCGGTTGATGCGAGTGCAGTTCAACAGATTAAACGGGAAGACGTTGAAAACTAGGCTCTGCATCAATAATCAATCAAACTGACCTAGGCAGGTGGTTAACTTCAGACTTGATGAATCTCCCAACTTTCCCTAACCCTGACTAGACCTTACTAACAACCTGTGATTGTGAGACAGGGGTTTTGCCAACTGGATGCTTACCAGATTGACTATTTTCTTTGATTAAGCGATTGTAGGTTCGGTAAGGGATGTAATGGAGGGGGTTGTAACCAGAAAAACGCAGAACTAACACACAAGCCCAAGAATACTTGCCCGCGATGATAGCTTCTACGACCTGGTTAAGCTGCTCATTATTCATGACTTGTTCAGAGCTCGTAGAGGTTGACGTTGGTTGAGATGTTCTACTAGTTGATGGTCTACTAGTTATTGAGAGTAATTTTTTGGCCATGGTAGTCACCCAGAATTAACGACATCATGTAATGGTCTATACCCAACTGGCAAAGGGAAGTTGCCAGTTCACCGGGGTAATAATTAAGCCTTGGAACAGGTTTTGGATTATTGCAATTGAACCACGTAGCTGACTATGGGCTTTTAGCTCATAGTTGTTTGTCTAAACTTTGTATAAACACGCTTTGTATAAACACTTAAGCTACTACAAACTAGCGTGGGGGACAATAACAAACTCTCAACCCAAGGATTAATCGGTGGAATATGTTGAGGCTCACTCACTCAACATATTCCACCATGATCATTGGCCACAATCGATTTAACAACTGCTGGAGTAGAACCGACTTGAGTTTGAGATCGATTACCAATCTAAATACTTGCCAGTGGGGTTGAGTTTTCCCAATCAGCCCCATATGAGTCCCTTGTAATGTGGGCAGCTCAGTGATTGCAGTTATGTCACAAAATACTTTCAGGAGATTGAACATCCCTTGCAGTAAGCTGATTGCCCCCTTTTTTGCTCCCACCGAGACTGATACGTTTGACGATAGCACATCATTCCGGAAGCTGCTATCGTGTTCAATGCCTTCAGTGCCAACACCAGTGTCGGAGGTGTCAGATGTAAGAACCCTCAGCAATCGGTTCGAGATAGTTAACCCACAGCACTGCCAGCTATGGCTAGGGTCGTCAGTGGGATTTAAACCTACTGCTTTTAGGTTCAATTTGCTAAGCACCCCTGAAAACCTCTTAGTAAAAAGCTGGATTAGAGAACGCGGCGATGGCTTCCGCTTTCCTAATGGTATGTTCATGAGTCTGTCGGATGATTTTTTCAAAGTTGATGCTGTTGTGACACCTAATGTTACACCTAATTTTTCACAATACCAGAGGCTTGCCTACATAGAGTAAGCGCAGATGAGCGTGAAATATTGATCCTATTTCAGGCCAGTTACAACAACAAAAAATACAAACCCTCTTTAAATTCCTCTGTCTTTAGACAGAAAAATTTTATGTTGTCTGGAGTAAATCCCCAAACACCTAGACACCGAAACAGATGAGCACCTGAATTTACCAATATTATAGAGTTTTTATCTAGAGTTTCTGTGTGGCTAACTGCTGAGCTGAACGATTTGAGTATATCTACTCAGCCTTAGCTCCATAACGGCGATGGCGTCTAACCTGAAGTAGTTACAAGTTCTATTCAAAAAGCTGGCCGAGTGAGCTGAAACAATAAAATCAAGCTTCTTGAGCATAGTTACCCTCTTTGATTCTTTCAAAAAAGACAAATCCAAAATTGGATTGGTTTGGCTGTCAGGTTGATGAAGTTATATTTCACGCCGATGATCTTGAACCTGAAACTTTGTTCATCTACAAAAGGAAATCTAGTAAATTCAAGGGGTAATTGTCAAGCGAAAACTCACATTTCTTTTCTACATTCACATTTTGTTCATATTTTCTTCACAAAATTACCAAATTTACGCAAATTTCACACAATCTTCACGTAATCTTGAGTAAGCTGAGAAGGAAATCTAGGACCTATATGTCACCCTGCTCAACTTAAAGATAACTTTAATCAAATCTTTACTATATGTTTACTAAATCTTGCTCCACCCCCAATGTAAATTTTTGTGACAAATATCATGGTCAATCTGCCCCCTCTGTCCCCTCTTCGGGTCTATTCTCCCTCTAGGGTTACTGAACTAAGGAACTCCGTCAAGTGTAGTCGGGTCAGTGACCAATTCCCAATTCCCAATTCCCAATTACCTTCAATCATTGCATGAATCAGCAACGCCCTCCCTCTTGCCGATCGTCTTGGCTTTATGACGTCATAGAGATTGTGATAGTTGAACAAGGGGGGTGGCATCAGGGTAAGCGCAAGAATCAATAAGCTGTAGCTTATTGAGAAAAAACTGGGTTCATTATCAACTATTAAACTCTATTGAGAATCAAGTTCTACGAGATTATAGGGGTTTCGAGCCACGATCAACCGATATCCAGCCAATGCACATTATGGGCAATTTTTTCTGGCGCTTACCCTGGGGGTGGCATCAGGGAAAGGCAACCACAACATTGACTCATCTGTTCCGTTTATACCCCGTCGAAGTGTTAAAATCAACCATCATCTGTATTTTTACTAACCTATTCCTATGAGGCGGTTAAGACAACTCTTCCAAAAACTTAGAAATGCAGGCAAAGATGAGAATTTTTTATACGGGCTAAATCTGTTCGAGGGTTTTGTTTCCAAAGTTCTCTCTTTGGTGATGGTGGTGGTAATATTGGTTGCACTTAGAAGCCTAGTTATCTCACTAGTTAAAGAAATAACCAATCCAGAAGCAATAGTTTTGAGCAAAACACTTTTCAAAATATTTGGACTGTTTCTAAATATTCTCATTGCACTAGAAATTTTAGAGAATATAACCGCTTATCTGCGAAAACATGTTATTCAACTTGAGTTAGTTGTTGTTACGTCTTTAATTGCCGTTGCCCGTAAAATCATTATTCTTGACCTGGAAAAAACTTCTGGAAGCCAGGTAATTGGATTAGCAATTGCCATTATATCTCTATCAATTAGTTACTGGATTATCCGCAGTACTAGCACAAGAAAACTTCATTAATGAATAAGATTGAGAAGACTATGACTAATTTTTTCCAATTTGAAACGGATTTTGTGGATTCTTTACGGTGCATTCCTATACAAGTGCGGATGAAATTAGACACTTGCGGCATCAAACTTAAACTGAGCCACTGGCATCAGTTTAATCAACAGGAGCGTCAGCAACTGGTAGAGATACCCTGCACTACGACCGAGTCAATCCAAAAGTATGGAGACTATGTTCAACACCTAGTTATAAACTATACAGGAAAACCGGCTTCTAATTTACCTGTTGATCCCCAAGCTCCCTGGATGAATTCTCAGGTAATTCCATCTACCGTGGCGGAAAAAGCTATGGAATTTGGAGTCGTAGTAACTCCTCAACAGTGGGCAGCACTAACTCCTATCCAACGTTTTGCCCTGATTAAACTGACGCGCCCTAGTCATGAAAACAAAAACTTTTTACCAGCACTCAAGGAATTCCAATTAGTTATTGTTGACCGTTAACCTACCCTACAAGAGACGGGTGCATCTCATTTTTGCCGTTTGAGCAGGTGGTGCGTTACGGGACGGATGCTGCTGGCGAATTCGTGAAACCCTTATTCTGCCGTAATCTGCTCCCCTCTCCCAAGGTTGGGAGAGGGGCTGGGGGTGAGGGCTGAGGGGGCTTCTTGGTTTGTTAAGAAATATTTCACCAACAGCATCCGGGACGGATTCTCCTAACACTGGCTACCAAGAACATAAGGGGTACCCCGTCCCTAAGGCACCCTACGAACATTTACAAAAGTGAGATGCACCCCAAGAGACCCCTTCAAATATGCCCATTAAATCTGGATTACCTTAACTGCTAGAAGTACCTACCTGATCTACCACGACCTGATCCCGACAAGACTGGTTTTGGGCTTTCTGTATTAGCTCTCGCATTTGATCAACATTATCTAAGGCTGACTTAAGCTGGCTTTGACGTAATTCTGATGATAGGGTAGAGTGGTCAGCTAGGTTTTCTAGAATAGCTTGAATAGTGTTGAGCAGGATACACAGTTGATAATCTTGAGTGGTACCCAATTTACTTTTGGGGTATTTGAAAGCCTCACACTGTTGGGAAGTATTTAATGCTTGACCCTCTATGGGTTGTGACAAAATCACTGTTAGTTCTCTGTTTTGGTCTGTGTTTTGGTCTGTGTTGGGTGGCTCTGATTTATGATTAAACCTATCTCCTGATAAAGCGATCGCATTTTCTGCCACCTCCCCAGATTCTTCACCAGGGGGAATGGCTTTGTGGGATTTGTTCACGGATTCTTTGGCTGGGTCTAATTGCTCAACGGTTTGCTGCAATGTCTCCACAATCCCATACATTTCCATTGGGTCAAACACTCGCAGCAGGGTTGTTTGGGTGACAATACCAATTTCTTTACCCCAATTCCAAGACACCACCAATCGCCGCACACGACGCTTTTGCATTTCCTGATGAGCTGTCCATAGAGAATCCTCAGGACTCAGCAGAAATAGAGGTGTACTCATCACATCCTGAGCCTGGACTTTAGACAAATTCAGCTTCAGAGACTGAAATTGGACAATATCCCGCTCTGTGACAATCCCCACTGGCATACAGTTATCCTCTCCATGGTCGGAGGTAATGACCACACAACTAACTCGGTGCTTATTCATGAGTCGGGCTAAACTCAATACTGAGACAGTTGGAAGGGCATTAACCACCTGGGGGGTCATCACTTCTGATACCCGCCGTAACTTGAGCAGATTGGCTGGTCGCAATACCTGGCGAATTCGCTCTGGTGAGACAACACCCACTAGCTGACCATGATCATCCACAATTGGTAAGTGGCGAATCCGAAACCGACGAAATATAAATAAGGCGGCAAAGATATCCCGACAAGCAGTTTGAGGAAACGTAATCACCGGCTGTGCCATGACCTCAGCTACTGTTACCTCTTGAAAGTTAATGCCATTAGCCGTCAGCCGGACAATATCGCGCTCAGTAAAGATTCCCAGCAACTGGTCTGAGTCCATTACCAAAACGCAGCTAGACCGTGGCTCACGAATGCTGAGCTGGTCTGATGGTGAGTGGAAATTGGGCAATGAACAACTTTTGCCTCGCTCCTGACTCATCAAAGCAATTATGTCGATTAGAAGGGTGTCAGGAGCAACGATCAAAGGCTGATGGTCAATTGCTTCTTCTAGGGTTGGGGCGCAGATAAGTCGATCGTTAAGTTGCATAGTTAATTTGATGGGTGAACTTCCATGACCTACGACCGCCGCCAACCGCTTAAAACTATGGCGCTGGTGTATTTACTGAGCCTGGGTTTTTTTAGAGGGATGTTACGGAAAAATCCCGCAAATATAGAAATAATATGCACATAACTTGTATAAAGGTCTATAATAAATAGATGTTACAGCAAAATCATCTTTAACCCTTATATGACATAGCTTTTGGCTTTCAGAGGTTGCCAGGTTACCTGGGACTTTAACCATGTGGGCTTAGGGGCAAATAATTAGGCATTGCTGACCTAGCTTGGCAATTGTCCGATGGGATTGTCCGATGGAATTGTCCGATGGAATTGTCCGATGGAATTGTCCGATCAGGTTCTCTGGCTTATCTAACTTTGTGTTGAAGGTGTTCTAACTACTTTACCAGCTTGGAGCTTACTCTTTTAAGTTTCCTTGACTGGGGTTTTGAGGCAAACTAGACACCCTAGGGGTTCTACCGTATAGCCGGTCTAAAACCCGCTTAACCGAGATCCGTTTCCACTGCTGACCACGCTTGGTTGTATAGCCATGCTGATTGAGCCAGTTAGCGATTTGTTGTAATGACTTACCCGATTTATGGTGACGGCGAATTAACTCAATTACATGCTGTTCTTGGGGATCATCCACCAACTCACCATTTAGGGCCCGTTGACCGAAGGCCGGTGAACCATAACCTGCATAGCCACCCATAGTTGCCTTCGCTTGTCTACCTTGGTTTAGCCTTTCGATCAGGCTATCCCTTTCTAATTCCTCAGCAGCCATAACTTAATGCATCAAGCAACTTCATACAACTATGGTAAACCAAACTATAGCCTTAGCCATCCTGGTTATTACAGCTATTCAAACCGATTAACCGCCCCTCTTTTTAAGGGAAGATAAAAGTGGTAACTATGTTGATCATTGACCGTTGATCCTTGACTATAAGTTTGTGGTAGTTTTCAAAAATTTAAGGAGTATATCATGAGTACAGTGCCTTACATCAAAGACAGTGAATTTGATTCAATTTTAACCTATGAAGGGCCAGTAGTCGTGGATTTTACAGCCCCTTGGTGTGGTCCATGTCGTAAGATTAGTCCTTTCATGGAACAACTTGCTGAAGACTACAAAGATCGCGTTCAGGTCGTAAAAATCGATATTGATGCCGACAAAGCTACTGCCAAAAAATACAGGATACGCAGTATTCCTGCTGTGCTGATTTTTAAGGGCGGTGAGGTGGTAGAAAATATTGTAGGAGTTGTTCCCTATGAAAAATTTACTGCCGCCCTTGAAAAGCAACTTCAGGGTTAATTAAAAACAGAAAAATTTAAAAAACTTTCTGAATTATGAGTTAAATTCTGACTTATTTCCTTCAAGCAATGACATGTAAATGAGGAGAATCGGCAATGGAGACAACTCAATCAGTGCGATGTCCAAACTGTGGGAATATGGCTCAACGTCACTACTTAATCGGTTCTCAAGCATCACATTATGCTTGTGCTGGAGATCAGGTCACCAAAACTGAATGCCCAGTTTGTGACTATTTAATGGTGATGTGTGCTGTGAGCGGTAATGTGATTGAAGCTTACGCACCAGGTAGACAAGTTATGGCTAATTCCGGCAAATTTACCGAAGTAGTGAACAGAGAAAGGCCTGCTATGATAGAAGTAGGAATGAATCGCCGCAACAGGTTAGTGGCTAGTAGAAAATATCAATTAACTACTGTAGGGTAAAACAGGTAAGCTATCAGCTATTAGCTGATAGCTTAAGGCAAAAGGACACTGGGATATATCTTCTTTATTTGATTTCAATAATAGACAGTTGAAAGGCACAACAGCTTATCGAGTATATTGCTGAATTTTGGCTTGAGCTCTGGCATAGGCGGAGGTACCTTCAGGAATTTGTCTCAAATAATCCAAAGCCTTAGTGTAGTTGTTCAAAACAGCTTGATTATCAGCCATCTTTAATAGATAGTTAGCCCTAATTTCTTGCTTAGCGGTATAGTCAACAATTTTTGACTGAGCCTTAGCATAGGCATCGGTATGTTTAGGAATTTTTTTCAAATATACCAATGCACCGGTAAAGTCTTGCTGAGCGGCTCGATTGTAAGCCTGCTGAAGAAGAAAGTTCGCTTTGATGTTTCGCTTTTGAGTGTACTCAGGAACTTTTTCTTGAATTGTAGCGTAGGCTTTTGTTCCCTTTGGGATTTGTTTAAATGTGTTGAGTGCACCAGTAAAGTCTCTCTCGATAGCCTGGTTGTAAGCTTGCTCTAGTAACTGGTAAGCTTCCTTCTCAAGATTGGCTTGAGCTTGGCTGACCATAGGTTCTATTTGCTGTTGCCAGAAGACAATATTAGGAATCTGACTAGCCTGCTCAACTACCTCTAGCCACTTCTGTTGGTCAAAGGCGGTTTTGATGAGGGGGAATAGGGCTTTGGCATCTTTCCAATCCTTTTGCCACTGAGCGATCGCATTTTGAGCATCCTGATAGTCTTCACTATCTTCCGGAATCGATTTTACCAGGTTCAGTGCTGCTTCTAAATCTCCTTCCTGGTACTTTTGCTCAGCCTGTGCTAGCTTAGTTTCTGCCTGGTTGGGAGTCTTGAGTAAAAAGTAGCCTCCAGCTACGACTAATAAGGCTAGATATGTGGAAACTCCGATTGCGGTGAGATTAAGTCCACTAGCCCTTCTTTTAGGAATAGTAGGCACAGAGGGAAAATAAGTTTCCTCTGTTTCCTCTGTTTCCTCTGTTTCCTCTGTTTCCTCGGTTTGAAGAGTCTCTGGTTCAATTGGCTCAAGCAGAGTATCGTCAGTTTTTTCTTTGTAGGGGTTTGGGGATGTTGGTGGTGCTGGGGACATTGGTAAGTTTATAGATGGTTTAGAACTAGTTAAGGAATGGAGTGCCTCCAAAACCTGATCAGCAGACTGGTAACGGTCTTTGAAGTAATAGCGCACCATCTGCTGAATAATGGCAGCGAAATCTTTAGTGACTGTGGCGTAGTCCTGCCAAAGGGCTTCTCCGGTTAATGGGTCTTCTTCTAGCTGTATGGGTTTGAGTCCTGTGAGTGCCTCAATGCCAATCATCCCTACAGCATATAGGTCACTACAGGGACGAGGTTTACCCAGAACCTGCTCTGTTGGTATATACCCGAATGCGCCCAAAGCCGCTATGGCACTAAATTGAACACCAACTAATGGTGTCCGCACCTGCTTAATACCGCTAAAGTCAGTTAAAACTAACTTGCTATCGTCTGATCGTCGGATCAGATTGTCTGGCTTGATATCACCATGAATCACCCCTTGGCGATGGACAAATGCCAAAATTTCTAAAACCTCTTGTAGCAGAGTAATCAATCTGCTTTCACTCCAAGGTTGATTGAGTTCCTCACTCAGGGGTCGTCCAGGGATGAAATCTTGAACTATGTAGAAGCTATGGTCAATTTCTAGGCAATCTAAAATTTGGGCAACTTGGTCATGCTGACAGATAATCTCCAAAATTTTAGTTTCACGACGAAATATATCTTTTGCAGCTTGCCAGCAGTCAGGGTCATCACTAACAGGACGGAATTGTCTAACAATACATTGGGGATTTCCCGGTCGGTAAGTGTCTACCGCAATATAAGTTTGACCCCAGCTCACACGGTTAAGGATGTCAATAACTTGATAACGTCCATTGATTAACTGTTCTGGTCCTGCCCCTGGGCTAAACGCTAGTCTAGACATACGCTTCTTACTAACCGCTTACGTTGATGTTTCCTGTGAAAGTGTTATTCATGGTGCTTCACAGCAAGGAGAGGAATAGGCCGAAGGTGGCGAAGAATGGAACAATGGAAGAATAAAGTATTTCTGATCTCCGTGATCTGAGCTATTTCCCCTATCTGCCCATTAGACTAGATACTATTGAGCAGATTAAACAGCCCTAAGGGGGGACAGAGAGTAGAGACGGTAGAATTTGCCAATAGTTTCAGATCAGCCATCACGAATACCTCAGTACCGTTAGACACTCCTCAAGGAAAGTTACACTTAATCTATTCTTCAGCCATCAGCTGCTCGATCCGGATGCTCATAAACAAGCTCTGTGCAAAGGGGTGATGGAATAATGGAATAATGGGATAATGGGATAATAGGGTGATATGTAGTATTCTTTTTTGGATTTCATATTACTTACTGTTGGCCCTTTTGCCTTTATGCTGGAAAAGGGGCGATAGTAAGACAAGTATGACCATTCATCAAAAACAATCAATCCAAATTTCTGTTGTTGGAGACATTCATCAACTGTGGGAAGCGGAAGATGCTATAGCTCTTGAGCAGTTGGGTGTGGATCTGGTCTTATTTGTCGGGGATTTCGGCAATGAGGCGGTGGATATAGTCCAGATGATTGCTGCTATTGACCTACCCAAGGCAGTGATTATGGGAAACCATGATGCTTGGTATACTGCCTCGGAATGGGGAAGGAAAAAGTGTCCTTATGACCATGAAGTAGAAGATAGGGTACAGCAACAGTTGAACCTACTGGGGTCAACCCATGTGGGTTATGGTTACCTTGACTTCCCAGATTTAAATCTCTCTGTAGTTGGTGCTCGCCCTTACAGTTGGGGCGGGCAGAGTTGGCGGAATAAGAAGTTTTACAGGGAACAGTATGGGATTAATAGCTTTTCTGAATCAGTGGAGCGCATTTTAGCAGCAGTGCGTAGTGCGGCTTACGAAACGGTAATCTTGATCGGTCATAATGGTCCGACGGGACTAGGTGATCAAGCAGAAGCTCCCTGTGGGAAAGACTGGTATCCTGCTGGTGGTGATCATGGGGACCCGGATTTGGAAGATGCGATCGCAAAAACCTATTCCTTGGGTAAAAACATTCCCTTAGTCACCTTTGGTCATATGCACCACATCCTAAAGCACACCAAAGACCGACTACGAACAATGATTGTTACTAGTCCGGAAGGGACTGTATACTTAAATGCAGCCAGTGTGCCTCGAATTATCGAAACTGATACAGACCGATTGCGGAATTTTTCGATAGTGTCTCTCAAAGGCGGTATAGTGGATCAAGTCTCCCTGGTCTGGGTGGGTAAGGATTACTCAGTAGTATCTAAAGAATTGCTTTACGAGACTTCTGAAGCGTTGGTGGTATAAAACTTTGTATAGATGGTCGCCATCCGAGCCCACGGATTGTTAATATAGATTTGCCAGGAGAGGTGGCAGAGTGGTCGATTGCACTCGACTTGAAATCGAGCGAGCCGAAAGGCTCCGGGAGTTCGAATCTCCCCCTCTCCGTTTTATAGATTATATTTGTTCAAAGTTGAGACTTGAGGGTTGAGGGTCAACCCTCAAATTTTTTCTTTCTTGATGCAAAGGGCGAGTCAGAAAGTAGGTTTAAGTTGATGTAGGGTGGGCAGTGCATCAGACAGATAATGAAGCTTGCCAAGGGGGTTGGTAGGCACTGCCCACCCTAGGATTCTTGATGCAGTAGCCAATGGGGAAGGTAGGTTTAAGTTGATGTAGGGTGGGCAGTGCATCAGACAGATAATGAAGCTTGCCAAGGGGGTTGGTAGGCACTGCCCACCCTAGGATTCTTGATGCAGTAGCCAATGGGGAAAGTAGGTTTAAGTTGATGTAGGGTGGGCAGTGCATCAGACAGATAATGAAGCTTGCCAAGGGGGTTGGTAGGCACTGCCCACCCTAGGATTCTACGATTCATGACAATGGTGCAAGATCTCAGTTTAAGTAGGTTTAGTTTGCTCCATTGCCAATAAATCCCATTACTAGGCTGTCCGGAGCCAGGAAATGACTCAAGTGATAAGCTCGCTCTTCAGTCTTGAGCAAGATTTTCTCATAGAGATAGCGGGTGGCTCGATCGCCCAGGCTTTCTGCTTGAGCGGCTTGACTGCGTACTAACTGAATGATTGACTGCTCAGCTGCTAAGTCATGCTCTACCATCTGGCGAGAGTTGTAAACTCCATCAGATTCAGGAGTGAAGCAGCACAATTCAGCTAATTTGGCAAAACTAGTAGCTGGAATTCCTCCTAGTCCATTCAAACGCTCTCCTAAGTCATGGACATGGTCTTGAGCATCCTCGTAGCTTTCTTCAAAGAACTTATGCAAGGAGTAAAATTCTGATCCTTCCACAACAAAGTGGTGTTTTTGATATTGCAGATACAACCCTTGGAAGCTGGCTAAAGCTATGTTTAATCCTTCACAAACTGGGGTAGTAACGTTTTTTTCCAGCAAAATTGGATTGTCAGCAATTTCACCAAAGGAGCGTAGTAGACCCTGAGTTGTAGACATAATAGTGTTCTCCTATCGTTTTCATTAAGTGTGGCTTATTGCCATGCTTTTAAGTAGGCTAACACATATCATTTTATTTAACCTAGACTCTGAAATGTCCCTAATAACACAATTTTTAACTTTTTCAGAACCTCTATTGAGGATAATTTGTGATAGATTAGTTGAGATAGATTTTCTATTAGTCACGACTCCGTGAACGGGATTTGTCTTGGTTAAATCGGCTTAAACCCAGCAAATTATAAAGATTCAGTCCACAAAAATGGCCATTTTTAAGGTTGATTAAAGAAAAACAGTGTTCCTAGAGGTAAATAACTATGTCTAAGTTTAAAGAGCCAGTCTCAGAGTTTAGTGTAGTAGGACAGTTATTAGACTTTGTCATTAAGGATGGCTATAAAATCAAGTACTTAAGAATTACTGTTTCAAATATCGAATATTGGATTAAGTTATCTAAACCTCTCAGAAAGAGCTTGGATCCAGCCATTATCCCTGGGGCGTGGATTGAGGTGAGTGGCACCAGCAAACTAAAGCTCAAAACTGGGAAACTGAAACTGAAAGCCTATGAGGTGAGCCTTGCTGCTCCCCCCCACCAGCAGCCAACAACTGTTTTGGTTCCCAAAACTCCCACCCGGAAAGCGAGCATTTTAGTTTGTCAGAAATCCAGTTGCCGGAAACGGGGGGGTCAAGCGGTCTGTAATGCGATCGCATCGAGTTTAAAGGACCATGGTTTAGAAGACCAAGTCAAAATTAAAGAAACTGGCTGCCTCAAACAGTGCAAACATGGCCCCAACCTGGTGATGATGCCAGACAAAGCTCGCTACAGCGAAGTGGCTCCCCAGCAAATTCCCACCCTGATCGAACGACACTTTGTCTGAAGTTAGCCCATCAGTGGACTCCCGTGATGATGCACCAAATACCAAGAGCCAGCCATAAGCTCAAACGTATTGGTTGCTATGGATTCTGCCTGAATCCTTCTACCCTTGCTAACTTGCAACACTTTTTCTAGCACAACAACGTAGGCAAGAGTGTCCCTGACTTCAGTAGCAATAATCTCTGGTTCAATTTCCAGGTATTGGGTATTCTTGAATATCGCTTCCCAAGATGAGCTAATGTCCCGCCAACCTTTGATTACATCACGTCCAGGGTGAATACAAAGACTACCAGTGCCTTGAGACCAGACCTTACTCATGGCTTCAATGTCCTTTTTCTCAAAAGCTCGATAGAATGCTGTGTTGGCAGCTAAAACCTCTGTGCGATCGCTACTCATAATTTTTTGTTAAGTTTCACAATTGTGAATAGATTTAATTATATATAGTTCAATAGGATTAATCACATCTAAGCATTCAGCAGTCAGTGGTCAGCATTCAGCAGTCAGCAGTCAGCAGTCAGCAGTCAGTGGTCAGTGGTCAGTGGTCAGCCGTTGGCCAATAGACATCTCCAGAAACTCGGTTTTGACCCAGGCAGTGCAAGGGTTTGAGGTTAATTTTTGGAGATGTCTATTGGCCACTCAAGTATCGTGGCACAGGCTTCTAGCCTGTGAGGTAACCCATAGGGCATAAGCTGTTCAAGTACCGTGCGCTATGGGCATAAACTCATAGCTAATAGCACCTCAAGTAGCGTGCCCGTAGGGCATTAGCTGATAACTGATAGCTGACCGCTGATAGCTGACCGCTGATAGCTGACCGCTGACCGCTGAATGCTTACGGATTGCGCTCTTGGAGCCGTATCATAAATATGGGTGAGATTATCTTAATGGTGGCATGGAAACAATTTGGGAACTCGATTTTTACTCCCGCCCAATTTTGGACGAAAATCAGAAGAAACTTTGGGAAGTCTTAATTTGCGAGAGTCCTTTGGACATCAACCTCTCACCTGAGACACTGTTTCAATACGCTAGTTGGTGTCCCAACCAGCAGGTGAATTCAATTTGGTTGGGGCAGGCTTTGGCAGATGCGATCGCAAAAGCTCAACAGCCACCAAGCAAGATTCGCTTCTTTCGGCGTCAGATGAACAATATGATTACCAAAGCCTGTAATGAGCTGAATATTCCAGCTCAACCCAGCCGTCGCACCTATGCTTTGGAGCGATGGTTAAAACAAAGGATAGAAGACTTTTATCCCAATCAACCAGGCTATGACCCCGCAGCCGCTGCTTCCTCATTTGTCCGTTATCAATCCCCCATCCCTAAACCATTACCCGATGCTTTGCAGGGACAAAAGTGGGCAGTTGTAAGTCTACAAGCCGCTGCCTTTGAGGAAATGAACGAGTGGGAGATTGACTTTGGTGAAGCTTTCCCGGTCTCGATCATGGACATTGCCCCAGAAACGCCCATTCCCGGTGTGATTATATTTTCCCAACGAGCCAAACCCCTAGCAGCATGGATGTCAGGTTTGGAGCTATCCTTTGTCAGACTTGACACTACTGATGATAAGCCAAAGTTGTTACTGGAAACTGGTGCCAATGATAGCTGGATTCTCGCTAACTTGACCAAATCCCAAATTCTGGCAGAGGCAAAAAGCTTTGAAGAAGCAAAGCAGAACGCTAATCTTGTCCATTTTCTGGCCGTACAATCGAGTCCAACTTCAGAACAGTTTGCTGGATTTTGGCTATGCCGGGAGTTATAAGACAAGGCAACAGGCAACAGGCAACAGGCAACAGGCAGAAGCTAAAAATAAATTGTGAGTAATTTTTCTTACCTGCTCCCGACTCCCGACTCCCTACTCCCTACTCCCTACTCCCTTGGCAATATGAGTGCTGAAACTAGACCGCAAGAGCTGCAAGCCGAACAACTGTTAGACTTAGCAGCTAAATCAGGAGCGACTAGTGCAGAGGTTTATCAGTCGCGATCGCTTTCTCGTCCTGTGTTTTTTGAAGCTAATCGACTCAAACAAATCGAAAGTAGTCAATCGGAAGGGACAGCGCTACGGTTATGGCGAGACGGACGTCCAGGACTAGCAGTTGGCTATGGAGCAGTGGCAGCACAAGATTTAGTAGACCGGGCAATGGCCATGACTGCACTCAATGAACCGGAATCTATAGAACTGGCTGATGGCCCTAGCGCTAACTATTCCGACTCACCAGAAACTATACCGATAGAAGAACTAGTAGCAATCGGCTCGGATGCGATCGCATTAATTCGCGATGCCTACCCAGAAGTATTGTGTAGCGCTGAGTCGGAATGGGAGTTAGAAACCACTAGCTTAATTAACTCTGAAGGATTACATTGCTCTTACACTGACACAACCCTCAGTTATTTCCTTGGGGTAGAGTGGGTTAGGGGTGAAGACTTTTTAAGTGTTGGTGATGGTACACAAATTCGATTAAGCCCATCTGAGCCTAAAGAAAGCCTAAACACTAACAAAGTCCTAGACCAAATCTTACAACGCCTCAACTGGGCAACGGAAAATGTCTCTACTCCCAGTGGTCGTGTGCCAATTTTGTTGACCTCTAAAGCAGCGGATTTGCTATGGGGCACTGTGGAAGCAGCCTTAAATGGAAAACAGGTACTTGAAAAAGCCACCCCCTGGAGTGATAGTCTAGGTCAGGTGGTTACCTCAAAAAACCTGACCCTGTTTCAACAACCAAATCCTGAATTTCCTTACAGTTGCCCCTTTGATGATGAAGGCACCCCTACCCAATCCCTCGTATTTATCAGTGAAGGGCAATTGCAACAGTTTTTTTGCGATCGCACTACCGGTCGATTACTCGGAACTGGCACAACTGGCAATGGATTTCGCCCTAGCCTAGGCAGCTACCCAACCCCTGATCTAGTCAACTTACTGATTAAACCAGGCCAAGGGTCACTCAATGACTTAATTGGACAATTAGACGAAGGATTAGTCATAGACCAGATTCTCGGCGGTAGTGCTGGCATCTCCGGTGACTTTTCCGTCAATGTTGAGTTAGGGTATCGAGTCCAACAAGGCAATATTATTGGTCGAGTCAAAGACACCATGGTAGCTGGGAATGTCTACAACACCCTTAAGCAATTAGTAATACTCGGTGATGATGCTGAGTGGCAGGATAGCATCTACACACCCTCTCTAATTGTGGAAGGACTATCGGTAACCTCTAGTGATTAGTGGGTCAGTGCTCGGTGCTTGGTGCTTATTTCTTTGTAACTACAGAAATTCTCCTGGTATTTACAAAGCACCCACGAATAATCACTAATGGAAATTAACCCATGATCAATCAATGATCAATCCCATTACCCAATGGCTGATCCCCAAAAGAAGTCTTGCCCTTGCCGAAGCCTGTCTGATTGGATTCGTCTCAGGACTCTCAGCAGTATTACTCAAACACAGTATTGGCTGGTTAGGGAGGTGGCGGCTTCAAGCAGCTCTAATCCTACCCCCTAGCTTTGCCCTACCCGCTTTTGGACTCTGCTTAGGATTACTGTGCGGATTCCTGATTGAGTTTGTAGCATCAGAGGCAACAGGTAGTGGCGTACCTCAGATCAAAGGTGCCCTTGCCCGGTTTCCTATCGCGATGAATTTACGGGTGGCTGTAGTCAAGTTAGTTAGTACTATCCTATCTCTGGCGGCGGGAATGACTATGGGACGGCAAGGCCCAACGGTTCATATTGGGGCAGCTTTGGCAGCTCAATTGACTCGCTGGGTACCCACCTCTCCTGATCACCGACGTCAAATGATCGCCGCTGGGGCTGGGGCTGGATTAGCCGCTGGGTTTAATGCTCCCCTGGCTAGTGTAGCCTTTATCTTTGAGGAACTGTTACCAGATTTATCTAGTATAACTCTGGGTAGTGCTATTCTAGCATCCTTTATTGGTGCGGTGGTTTCCCGGCTCTTGGGTGGAGGTACCCTAGATCTGAATCGGGAACTAAGCAATTTTTCCAGCACCTTTTCCGCTCTTGAGATTCCCTTCTATTTGTTGTTAGGGGTGTTGGCTGGATTGCTAGCAGCTTTGTTTAATCAGGGAATTCTGTCCAGTCTGAACTTTTACGACCGTCTCAAGCTCAGCTTACCATTGCGGATTGGTATAGCTGGGATGCTGGGTGGGTGTATTGTAGCACTGCTACCGGATCAGTTCCATAACAACAGTGGTTTGCGGGAGTTGTTGCTCACTGGTGATATCGGCTGGGAATTTACTTGCCTCGCTTTTGTGGTCTACTTCTTACTGACCATAATTGCCTATGGTTCGGGAGCACCAGGGGGGTTGTTTCATCCCTCCCTAGTATTGGGTTCCGCATTAGGCTATTTAGTTGGCATCGGTGAGTATCACCTGCTCGGATTAGGTTATCCGATTACCTACGCCTTGGCAGGGATGGGAGCATTTTTTAGTGCCGTTTCCAAGGTACCGATCACAGCGATTGTGATCGTGTTTGAGATGACAACGGACTTTAATCTAGTCCTACCTTTAATGATCACCTGTGTGGTTTCCTACCTAGTTGCCGATCAATTAGCCAAAGGGTCTCTCTATCAACGTTTGTTGGAGAGGAAAGGCTACAGCTTGCCTAAAGTAAAGGTGGACAAAAGAACCTTAGCTGGTTTGAAAGCATCTGACATTATGCAGCGCCGGGTAGAAACCCTAGGGAGTCAGATGACTTTAGATCAAGCCATTCAGACCTTTAGTAACTCTAGTCATCGGGGCTTTCCAGTAGTTGCTCAGGGGAAATTGGTCGGGATAATTACTCAAGAAGACATTGCCAAGAACCGAGACCGACTGCCTGGGAATACGCCTATAAAAGAGGTGATGACTCCACAACCGATCACAGTTAGACACAATGACACCTTAAGCCACGTTCTCTACATTCTTAATCGTTATCACCTCAATCGGTTACCTGTTCTAGAAAACAGAAAGTTAGTTGGAATCATTACCTTTAGTGATATTATTCGTGCCGAAGCTAACCAACTCAGTGGGGAAAAAGAGCAACTAGGACCGAGTCCTGATCCCTCCTATGGCGTCTATTATACTCGCGCTCCAGCTACCGGCAGTGGACGGATGTTGGTTCCCTTAGCTAATCCCCAATCAGCACCAGTATTGTTGGAAATAGCTACTGCTATTGGCCAGGTACAGGACTATGAAATCGAGTGTTTGCAGGTAATACCTATCTCCCGTAGCAATAGTCCTGCTCAGACAGGAGTTGATACTACTAAAAGTCGCAGATTGCTAAGGCAAGCGGAAAGGCTAGGGCGACGGTGGGAAATGCCAGTTCACACCCAAATCAGGATATCCCACGATACCGCTCAAGCAATTCTAGAAACTATTAAACAACGACATATTAATCTAATTTTGATGGGATGGAAAGGAGCACCATCTAATAGTCCTAATCAGATTTTTGGTAATATTATCGATACCTTAATTCGACAAGCTCCCTGTGATTTAGTCTTGCTGAAATTACCCCAAGGCAAGGAAGTAGCACAAGATGTTAAATCTGCTAAATACGGTTCACTAGCTAAGACCTGGAAGCGTTGGTTAATCCCCATTGCTGGTGGACCGAATTCTAGCCGTGCCCTACAATTAATTCCGATACTAGCAACCCTTGCTAAAGCAGAGCAAATCGTAGTAACTCAGGTTTTTAACCCTCAAGCTGGAGAACCTGTAATGACTAGCTTGGAAAAAGCTACCTATTTCCTCAAACAGCAACTCAAAGGTATGTGTGATGTGGTATCAATTCCAATCCGTTCCTATTCTGTTTCTGATGCTTTGATTCGTTTAGCTAACGCTCACAAGTATGATGTAGTCGTGATCGGAGCTAGTCGAGAGGGATTATTGGAACAGGCGATCCATGGCAATATTCCAGAAGCGATCGCACGGGGTGTTGATAGTACTGTGATTTTGGTTAGGGAAGCACTTCATTAATTAGGGAGTAGGGAGTAGGGAATCGGGAATCGGGAATCGGGGTAAGCATTCAGCTGTCAGCTGTCAGCTATCAGCTATCAGCTATCAGCTATCAGCTATCAGCTATCAGCTATCAGTTTTTAGTTATCAGCTGTCAGTTTTCAGTTTTCAGCTATGAGTTTATGCCCTACGCCCACACTACGCGAACAGCTGTCAGCTGTCAGCAGGAAATAGCTCTGATTAATCTTTAATAATATCACAAATTGGGATTGATTTTTATAGCAATTCTAAATATAGAATGAATAATCTTGCTTATTTAGCATAACATCAAAAACTATTCGTATTTATTTTATACTGCTCTGCTCCCTGTTCCCTAAAACCCATAAATAAAGTACTTCACCGAATTAAAAACCGCTGTGACAACCGCTGTATTGTTATTCATAATAATTCAAAGCAAATTCCAAAACTTTAATAATAAAATCAACATCTGCTTTTGTAATACAAAGGGGTGGTTTAATACGTATAACATTACGATGTAAACCACCTTTACCAATGAGTAGTCCTAAATCTTTGGATAGTTCATGAATTTGGGCAAGTAGCTCAGGATTTGGCTCTTTTGTTTGACGATTTTTAACTAAATCAACACCAATCATTAGTCCGCAACCACGAACATCACCAATACATTCATGGGTTTCTTGTAAATCCTGAAGAGATTTGAGTAAATACTCCCCAACTAGGGCACAATTTTGTTGTATATTTTCCCTTTCAATTATCTCCAAAACTGCTTTACCTGCTGCACAAGAAACAGGATTACCCGCAAATGTATTAAAGTGGATCTTTTTAGTAAATGCTTGGGCGATTTCCGGTGTTGTCACCACAGCAGCAAGAGGTACGCCATTACCAATACCCTTAGCTAAGGTTACGATATCAGGTTTGACATCGTGAAGTTCAAAACCCCAAAAAGCACCTGTTCTACAAAAACCAGTTTGCACTTCATCAGCAATAAATAATCCATCTGCTTGATGGACATAATCATAGACTTTTTTTAAGTAGCCATCTGGATAAACAATTGTTCCCCCTACTCCTTGAATAGACTCTGCAATAAAACCAGCAATCTTGCCAGAGGTTGCATATTGAATTAGATTCTTAACTTCATTTGCATATTTATAAGCAACATTATTTTCATGGTTATTCCAAGCACCTCTGTAAACATCCGCATTTATAGCATGATGAATACCAAAATTATGAGGGGTATAATATTTCCAAGTACTTTGAGATGTTAATCCCATTGAATTACCACTCATACCATGATATCCATTCTGGAGGGTAATGATATCAAAATTTTCCGTATAAACCCTCGCCATCAGCATTGCTAAATCATTAGCTTCTGAACCTGAATTAACAAAATAAACCATTGATAAATGATCGGGCATTTTATCCACTAGCATTTTGCTATATTCAGCAATAGTGGGGTGTAGATAAAGTGTCGTCGTATGTTGTAACTTAGCCGATTGTTCTTGTACAGCTTTAACAACATGAGGATGGCAATGACCAAGATTAATTGTCGCGATTCCAGCAAAACCATCTAAATAACGTTTTCCTGTTTCATCGAATACATATTGCATCGAACCCTCAACAATCATAATCGGTTGTTGATAGTAAGTGGCAACCACTGGGTTCACATATTGTTGTCTTAAATCAATAATTTGTTGTTTTGAAAGTCCTACATAGGGATCGGGCTGATAATCGTATGGGGGAATAGAGGGTCTATCCTGGGAAAGTTTTTGATTCTGCATGATTATAGAAAGATCAGCTTTAAATTTTTCGGTAGATGAAATATGTTTCAGCTTTGATACTTTCTTCTACAAAGTTGGCTTGACTAAGCATCGTTGTTGTAGTTTGATAGCTGATTAATCTTAGTTTTAGTTTTTGTTCTGCCAATAATTTTTCATTTTGATAGAAAAGATAATCGAGAATCGTATAACGTTCATCTTCGTTTCCTTCAGTATGAGCAATTCTCTTATGAACAATGCCATTTTCCAATTCTACGAAGTTATTACCATAGGCATTAGATGAACTAATAATCAATAGACCTTCTGGTTTGATATGTTTGGCAACCCGATCAAAACTTTTTTGAATCTCCGCTAAAGATAAAATATGGCTGGCGAGCATTGTTTCCAATTTATTCTTAACAAATGTCCAAGCACCGCCACGAGAATAGACAACATCGAACTGTTTATCCAGATCGAGTTCGGAGACATTTTGACAATGTAAATTAACTGTTTTTCTTAATCTCTTCTCCGCCTGTTCTAATAGAGATTGACTCGTATCAATTCCAGTAATTTTGTAAGCGGGTTCAATTTGCAGTAAATGTTCTACCACTAGCCCTGTACCTATCCCTATGTCTAATATATCTCTAGCGTCTCCTATGAGTTCAGCAAGTTCAGTCGCAATTTGATCGTAGTTCCTATTTTTTTGAACAAAATCATCATAGAACTGGGCAAGTTTTTGATATTGATCGCTCATATTTTTTACTTAATATTATTTATCTAGTTTGGTTAACTTATATTTTTTGTATTCTCCGCATCAACTCAATTCCTTAGTCCATCGATTAAATTTATCTGTATTAGGTGTATGAATATAACCATATTTTTTTGCCAAAAATTTTGCTCCTGCTTCTGTTCCCATTTCGGTAATTATTCTTTTAAAGCCCGCTTTTTTAGTGACTTCATGTACTTTATCAATAATAGCACTCATTATCTCATGGCGAAATTTTGGATATAATTCAATTGTAAACATCCATCCTAAATCGCAGTCTTCTTTACCTTCTGGTTTATAAGATGAAATCACAAAAAATGCACCCAATATATTCTCATCTAAATCTAGTGCGATAATATGCACTAAACCTTGTTGATAAGGTTCGGTAATATTTTTCCAAGTATGTTCTGCTGGACGAGTCCTCAAAAAATTGTCATTAAACTTTGAATCTCCAAAAACTCGATATAAAATGGCTTCAATCTCTTTCCAGCGATTGAGTATATATTGATGATCGACAACTTCTATTGTATAGTCTCTTTTTTGTTTATTTAAATCAAGTTGTTTATTGGTTTGCTCTAATTTCATCTAGTTTTTATTTCTGGTAACTAACTTTGTTAACAACCTAGCGGGGATGATTTTCACCTCCCGTCTGGAAGCGAATATAAAACGAAATAGTTTTATACAATTGCCCAGTAACTCCAAGCGTGCCGATGTGCATTGTCTATCGCAAAATAAGATAAATCGGGGGTATCTGGTTAGGTAAAAGTTAAAACACTATTCAAGTGTACCTTTTATATGGTGCAATAAAACCTATTTTTTTTTAAGTTTTGTGTAGCTGTTGTAATACCAAATCTCAAATCCCGTTTAGCAAAGGCTGGAAATTAATTAGGCAGCAGGCATAATCTCATACAGGATAAAAGCCAGATAATTTTTGTTTACAAAATTTTACATGATATCGCTTCAAAATAAAACTAGCTGATTTTTGAATCTAATTTTAACCACTTATATTGGCATAAATATTAGCTTATACTACCACCGAATATTGTATTAAATTTAAAAAAAATAACCATTTTATTTTTGAAAATGTAAATAATTATTAAAATTAATAAATAGCCTTGACTTTTTTGGGTTTTAGGTTGATAATATAAATATCCAATGGTTATACTATAACCATGAAAAAAAAGCCGCGCTTTCTGCCGACCAAGCGCCAAGCGCGGCTTTCTACTCAATTACAATTGAGGTAATTATATAATAATGCCAAAAAAACGATTTGTTTATCTTCCCATCGATTACCACGAAGCGATGGAGCGCCTTGAGCAGCTTGCCCAACAGCCTGCCCAACAGAGGGAGTCGAAGGGGGAACATGCCTATCCCTACCCCATCACCGAGCGCGAGCAAATCCTAATCCGACTGTACAGTTACTGCGAATTGGGCATGACACCGCAACGGTTCTACCAGAAGTGGGACCTGACTCGCGAAGATATCGCTTTGATCTGCTCCTGTTCCGTTCAAACCGTTAACGGCTGGTTTAACACCAGTCGTCGCTGTTACCCTCCCACTGCTGGTCACTTGCGCCATCTGGCCATCATGGATTTCTTGTTGGAAAATTTTGAGACAATTCCAAAAGAGGTATTAGAACGATTGTTCTCGAAGGGAGAATTAAGCATGTAGAACGGTGAATTTAGAATGGTGAATTAAGCACCTACATAAAATTAACTGCCGTTGCTGATTCTGGGTATGTTTTCGCCCCCCTAGCCCCCCAATTATTGGGGTAACAAAACTCTTAAAGTCCCTCAAAGTTGGGGGATTTAGGGGGCTTTAATAAAACGAGATAATCGCGCATTCATTCCTTAATTCAGCAACGCCCTTAATTTTTCTAATTGCTCCTTAGCAAACTTCCGCAGTTTAGGATCGGGGTCATGCTCTGCTCTATCTTGCAATAAAGACCGGGTTTGGGAATGGTTAGGATAATATTTGAGGATGGCCTCAAGAGCTATTTTTCGAGGATTGTATGTCCTTTGTCCCTTATGCTCAAAGGGGTCATTGACAGTGCGATGCTCTGAAAGAGCCGCTACGCGATCGCATAAAAATTCCCATAACCAAGGCTGGTCTTGTCCAGCTTCAGGTAACTGTTCAAATGAATATTTATAACAGCGAGCCCATTCTTCAAGTAGGGGTAAAATATATGGGTGGTCTTTCCCACCTTGAGCTAACTGTTTAATTGCTGTAGCTCGCAGCCTCGAATCAGGATCAGAGCGAGCCCATTCTTCAAGTAGGGCTAAGGTATCGCGATGGTCTTGCCAACCTTGAATTAACTGTTCAATTACTTGATCTCGCAGATCTGAATCAGTATCACAGCGAGCCCATTCTTGAAGTAGGGTTATGCTATCGCGATGGTTTTGCCAACCTAGAGTTAACTGTTCCAGTACTTTAAGTCGCACCCTCGAATCAGTATCAGAGCGAGCCGATTGTTGAAGTAGGCGTAAGGCATCTCGATGGTCTTGCCAAGCTTGAGCTAACTGTTCCATTGCTGTAGCTCGCACCGACAAATCAGTATCAGAGCGAGCCGATTGTTGAAGTAGGGCTAAGGTAGGGTGCATCTCGCTTTTGCAAAAACACTCAGGACAATAGAAGGGTAATGTCATGTTATGACAATTACCTTAATATAAATATCCTCCATCTCCCCCTATTCCCTATATCCTTACTCCCGACTCCCTTTACTATCTATAATTTTGCTAATTGCTCCTTAGCAAACTCCCGCAGTTTAGGATCAGGGTCATGCTTTGCTCTATCCCGCAATAAAGACCGGATTTGGGAATGGTTAGGATAATATTCGAGAATGGCCTGAAGGGCTATTTGTCGAGGATTGTAATTCTCGTCATCTCTCTCGTAATCTCTGTCTTTATCAGGGTCAAAGGGGTCATGGAGAGTGCGATCGCATAAAAATTGCGATAACCAAAGCTGGTCGTGCCAAGCTTGAGCTAACTGTTGAATTGCTTTACCTCGCACATCCGAATCAGTATCAGAGCGAGCGGATTCTTGAAGTATGGCTAAGGTATCTGGGTGGTCTTGGTAACCTTTAGCTAACTGTTCTATTGCTTTACCTCGCACATCCGAATCAGTATCAGAGCGAGCGGATTCTTGAAGTATGGCTAAGGTATCTGGGTGGTCTTGGTAACCTTGAGCTAACTGTTCTATTGCTTCACCTCGCACATCCGAATCACTATCAGAGCGAGCGTATTCTTGAAGTAGGGGTAAGGTATCTTGGTGGTCTTTGTAACCTTCAGCTAACTGTTCTATTGCTGTAACTCGCACATCCGAATCTTTATCAGAGCGAGCGTATTCTTGAAGTAGAGGTAAGGTATCTGGGTGGTCTTGGTAACCTTGAGCTAACTGTTGAATTGCTTTACCTCGCACATCCGAATCAGTATCAGAGCGAGCGGATTCTTGAAGTATGGCTAAGGTATCTTGGTGGTCTTTGTAACCTTGAGCTAACTGTTTAATTGCTGTACCTCGCACATCCGAATCACTATCAGAGCGAGCGGATTCTTGAAGTATGGGTAAAGTATCTGGGTGGTCTTGGTAACCTTCAGCTAACTGTTCTATTGCTGTAACTCGCACATCCGAATCTTTATCAGAGCGAGCGGATTCTTGAAGTAGGGGTAAGGTATCTTGGTGGTCTTTGTAACCTTCAGCTAACTGTTTAATTGCTGTAACTCGCACATCCGAATCTTTATCAGAGCGAGCGTATTCTTGAAGTAGAGGTAAGGTATCTGGGTGGTCTTGGTAACCTTGAGCTAACTGTTGAATTGCTTTACCTCGCACATCCGAATCAGTATCAGAGCGAGCCGATTGTTGAAGTAGAGGTAAGGTATCTTGGTGGTCTTGGTAACCTTCAGCTAACTGTTCTATTGCTGTAACTCGCACATCCGAATCTTTATCAGAGCGAGCGGATTCTTGAAGTAGGGGTAAGGTATCTTGGTGGTCTTTGTAACCTTTAGCTAACTGTTTAATTGCTGTACCTCGCACATCCGAATCACTATCAGAGCGAGCGGATTCTTGAAGTATGGCTAAGGTATCTGGGTGGTCTTGGTAACCTTTAGCTAACTGTTCTATTGCTTCACCTCGCACATCCGAATCAGTATCAGAGCGAGCGGATTCTTGAAGTATGGCTAAGGTATCTGGGTGGTCTTGGTAACCTTTAGCTAACTGTTTAATTGCTGTAACTCGCACATCCGAATCTTTATCAGAGCGAGCGGATTGTTGAAGTAGAGGTAAGGTATCTGGGTCGTCTTTGTAACCTTGAGCTAACAGTTCAATTGCTTTACCTCGCAGCACATCCGAATCAGTATCAGAGCGAGCGGATTCTTGAAGTATGGCTAAGGTATCTCGATGGTCTTTGTAACCTTTAGCTAACTGTTCTATTGCTTTACGTCGCACCCACGAATCTTTATCAGAGCGAGCCGATTGTTGAAGTAGGGGTAAGGTATCTTGGTGGTCTTTGTAACCTTCAGCTAACTGTTTAATTGCTGTAACTCGCACATCCGAATCTTTATCAGAGCGAGCGGATTGTTGAAGTAGAGGTAAGGTATCTGGGTCGTCTTTGTAACCTTGAGCTAACAGTTCAATTGCTTTACCTCGCAGCACATCCGAATCAGTATCAGAGCGAGCGGATTCTTGAAGTATGGCTAAGGTATCTCGATGGTCTTTGTAACCTTGAGCTAACTGTTCTATTGCTTTACGTCGCACCCACGAATCTTTATCAGAGCGAGCCGATTGTTGAAGTAGGGGTAAGGTATCTGGGTGGTCTTGGTAACCTTTAGCTAACTGTTCTATTGCTTCACCTCGCACATCCGAATCACTATCAGAGCGAGCGTATTCTTGAAGTAGGGGTAAGGTATCTCGATGGTCTTTGTAACCTTGAGCTAACTGTTCTATTGCTGTACGTCGCACCCACGAATCTTTATCAGAGCGAGCGGATTCTTGAAGTATGGCTAAGGTATCTGGGTGGTCTTTGTAACCTTGAGCTAACTGTTCTATTGCTTCACCTCGCACCTTCCAATCATTATCAGAGCGAGCGGATTCTTGAAGTATGGCTAAGGTATCTCGATGGTCTTTGTAACCTTGAGCTAACTGTTCTATTGCTTTACGTCGCACCCACGAATCTTTATCAGAGCGAGCCCATTCTTGAAGTAGGGGTAAGGTATCTCGATGGTCTTGGTAACCTTGAGCTAACTGTTCTATTGCTGTACGTCGCACCCACGAATCTTTATCAGAGCGAGCGGATTGTTGAAGTAGGGGTAAGGTATCTGGGTGGTCTTGGTAACCTTTAGCTAACTGTTCTATTGCTTCACCTCGCACCCACGAATCATTATCAGAGCGAGCCCATTCTTGAAGTAGGGGTAAGGTATCTCGATGGTCTTGGTAACCTTGAGCTAACTGTTCTATTGCTGTAACTCGCACCAACGAATTAGTATCAGAGCGAGCCGATTCTTGAATTAGGGGTAAGGTATCTCGATGGTCTTTGTAACCTTGAGCTAACTGTTCTATTGCTGTACGTCGCACCCACGAATCTTTATCAGAGCGAGCCGATTGTTGAAGTAGGGGTAAGGTATCTGTATGGTGTTGCCAATGGGTGGCTACTGCTACCACAGCGTTAGTGCGAATATCACGGACTAACCTTGTCTCATCTCCATACTGGTCATAATAATAATTTAGATCATAGTAAATTAAGTCTTTGATACGATTTAGTAATCCAGTATCCGTTAATTTAATCTCATACCGATTCCTAACCTCAGACAAACAATCTGCTGCCAGAAATAAATTACCAAACTTATACCCTTCTCCATCTTGT
Organism: Moorena sp. SIO3A2; assembly: GCF_010672265.1. NCBI lineage: Bacteria > Bacillati > Cyanobacteriota > Cyanophyceae > Coleofasciculales > Coleofasciculaceae > Moorena > Moorena sp. SIO3A2. Next base: position 75,917 of record NZ_JAAHHC010000004.1, on the reverse strand, counting down.
GCCATCAAATACTCAATAATCTCTCCACCTTTCTTAGAATAAATCATGCCCACAATCAACCTCAGCACTTCATGCCACGATTCATCTCGCCAGTGCTTACCAAATACTTCGGTTTTTAACTGTTCTAGGTCAATCTCCTGGGTTTTCTCAAATTTCATGACAAATTTCCAAGCACAGAAATATTCCAAAAATGTCCGATGCACAAAAGCGTAATAATCGGCTCCCATGAAACACAAGATAAAATTGCGGGTGCGCAACTGATTAATCATTACCTTAGCAACGTCTCTGGGATTAGTAAAATCCTGTAGTTTCAGATCATCTTTGATAATCCGTTCTAAATCCTCTCCACTAATCAGATTTCCCGCTAATCCGGCTTGATTACCCTGCATAAAATATGCCACTTTTCTTAGTATATGTTGCTTATATTCATCATCAATAATCTTCGGGTCAACACGATGATCTTCTTGTAATGCTCGTTCCACATCCCATTGATGGAGCAGTAATCGAGAGGATTGGTTATAGAGTTCAGAGCGGTCACGAGGCAAGTCTTGATTGCGATTCAGGATTGCCATCATGGTTAGTAATAGGGGATTTTGCGCCAGTTCTCGAATCCGATAGGATGTCTCAATGGCTTTTTGTAAGCGCTCCTGTTTCCTAACTTTATCGGCTTGATCAGTAAAGTTTAATTTATGCCACTTCTCAATAAAGTTTTGAATTTGTTCTGACTCCAAGTCTTGGAGCATAACATGACGGAATTCAGCATCCCGTAGCCGTTGGGGTTTATAACCAATTACCCGAGATGTTACAATTACTCTTACTTTAGGATAGCGATTGGTAAAGCGATGAATCTCCGTAATTACATCTATTCGTTTCTCTGGATCAAACACTTCATCCAAGCCATCAAACATAACTAACACCTTACCATCTTTTAACTCCTGATCAAGGTGATGTTGATTCAGATGACATATCGCTCCACTGCTTTGATGGCAGAATTCCAAGAAGTTATTACACTGTCCACTATCGCAATTCCGGATATAGGTGCGTAATTCAATCAGTAAGGGAATTGATAGAGAACTGTCAGTAGTTAGATCGGTTTTTGCCCACTCCAATGCTAAATATTGCAGCAACGTAGATTTACCAGAGCCTGGGTCTCCTAAAACCACCAAATACCGATAGCTTTGAGAGTCCTCAATTACATCCAATACGGATTTTATCGGTTGTTGATAATAACGCTCTTTAGCTCGTTTCAACTCATCTTTGTCAATTTCCCTTTGTAGTTGACCACTCTCGCGCAGTTTTTGAGAATCATCCTTAGGAAGTTCATGAATCGCCTCCGGCATCAAGTCATGAACTTCTCGGACATTTTGAGGGATAAATATTTTCCATAGTTTTAGTTCGTTATAAGCACAGCCACTAGTATCTAAACTATCCAATTTGACATTACCGTAGCTCTCTAGGAGTGCTTCCTGATATTCCCTTAAGTCAAAATCTGGGATAATTCCTGGTTTAGTGTTTTCTGCGATCGCTTCCAAGGTTTGGGAATCCCGAATAGGCCGTAAATCATCGGATTCCCGAATAATCGTTTTTACTTCCTTGACATACTGTTTACCAATATAGTGCCAATCAAATCCTTCCGGTAATGGTAATAAGTCAAGCTCAATCCAAGTGTGGGCTAAGGTATCGGTATCGATTCGTTTACAGCCATACTTGAAAGCACTGCCCAGGATAGCTTTAATAGATTTATGTTTAATATACTGCTTGAGGGGTTTAGTATACTGTTTTACGTCTTGCTTAGATAAATCCGCATCTTCCAATTCTTCTTGCACTAAAGCCACAAATTCTTTTAAGGCTTTACCCAAGAGTTTTTTCTGGATATTTTGATCCGATAGTCCAGTATAATCTTTAATAGACTCTTTGAAAAACTCTTTAGTATAGTCTTCTAGAGCTTCTTTCGCCAAAGGACCAATTACTTCCTTGGCAAGATAGTCACCAGCAGTATAAAGTCCCCAAATTGCTAACCAATCCAGCATGATGTTGGTAGTTGTTTTTCGGTTTATTTATCATTATATACGAAAGGCAATCAGTTTGACCTGATAGTGCGTTACGGGACGGACTTTCTCAACACTGGCTAAGGATAACATGAGGGCGAGCCTGGTGCATCTCAATGCATGCTATTTGACGCGGTGGTGCGTTACGGGCAACAACCTAACACTTGCTATGGCTTGCGTCTTGGCGAGCCCGTCCCTAACACACCCTACGCCTTAATTCTAAATTCTAAATTCTAAATTCTAAATTCTTCATTCTTCATTCTTCATTCTTCATTCTTCATTCTAAATTCTAAATTCTACATTCTACATTCTAAATTCTAAATTCTAAATTCTAAATTCTAAATTCTAAATTCTAAATTCTAAATTCTTCATGCTAAATTCTCCTTAGCAAACTTCCGCAGTTCAGGATCGGAGTCATGCTCTGCTCTATCCTGTAATAAGGATCGGGTTTGGGAATGGTTAGGATAATATTTGAGGATGGCATTAAGGGCTGCTTGTCGAGGATTGTTTTCTAGTCCATAGACAATCACGTTTTTCTTATCCTTATTAGGATCATAGGGGTCATGGAGAATGCGATCGCATAAAAATTCAAATAACCAAGGCTGATTGGCCGTAGGCCACGCTACGCGATCGTGCCAACCTTGAGCTAACAGTTCAATTGCTCTACCTCGCACATCCGAATCAGTATCAGAGCGAGCCGATTCTTGAAGTAGGGCTAAGGTATCTCGGTGGTCTTGGTAACGTTTAGCTAACTGTTTAATTGCTGTAACTCGCACATCCGAATCAGTATCAGAGCGAGCCGATTCTTGAAGTAGGGCCAAGGTATCTCGGTCGTCTTGGTAACGTTTAGCTAACTGTTCAATTGCTGTACATCGCACCTGCCAATCAGTATCAGAGCGAGCCCATTGTTGAAGTAGGGCTATGGTATCTCGGTGGTCTTTGTAACCTTTAGCTAACTGTTCAATTGCTCTAACTCGCACACTCGAATCAGTATTATAGCGAGCCCATTGTTGAAGTAGGGCTATGGTATCTCGGTGGTCTTTGTAACCTTTAGCTAACTGTTCAATTGCTGTAACTCGTACCCACGAATCAGTATCAGAGCGAGCCCATTGTTGAAGTAGGGCTATGGTATCTCGGTGGTCTTTGTAACCTTTAGCTAACTGTTCAATTGCTGTAATTCTTACCCACGAATCAGTATCAGAGCGAGCCAATTCTTGAAGTATGGCTATGGTATCTCGCTGGTCTTTGTAACTTTTAGCTAACTGTTCAATTGCTTTACATCGAACATCCGAATCAGTATCACAGCGAGCCAATTCTTGAAGTAGGGCTAAGGTATCTCGGTGGTCTTTGTAACCTTGAGCTAACTGTTCAATTGCTCTAACTCGCACCTGCCAATCTTGATCACAGCGAGCCGATTGTTTAAGTATGGCTAAGGTATCTCGGTGGTCTTTGTAACCTTTAGCTAACTGTTCAATTGCTGTACCTCGCACCCACGAATCAGTATTATAGCGAGCCAATTCTTGAAGTATGTCTAAGGTATCTAGGTGGTCTTTGTAAGCTTGAACTAACTGTTCAATTGCTCTAACTCGCACCTCCGAATCAGTATCACAGCGAGCCGATTGTTCAAGTAGTGCTAAGGTATATTGGTGGTCTTTGTAACCTTGAGCTAACTGTTCAATTGCTGTAATTCGCACCTCCGAATCAGTATCAGAGCGAGCCGATTGTTTAAGTATGGCTAAGGTATCTCGGTGGTCTTTGTAACCTTTAGCTAACTGTTCAATTGCTCTACATCGCACCCACAAATCCGTATCAGAGCGAGCCAATTCTTGAAGTATGGCTAAGGTATCTCGGTGGTCTTTGTAACCTTTAGCTAACTGTTCAATTGCTGTAGCTCGCACCCACAAATCCGTATCAGAGCGAGCCAATTTTTTAAGTAGGGCTAAGGTATCTCGGTGGTCTTTGTAACCTTGAACTAACTGTTCAATTGCTCTAACTCGCACATACCTATCAGCATCCGAGCGAGCCAATTTTTTAAGTAGGGCTAAGGTATCTCGGTGGTCTTGCCAATGGGTGGCTACTGCTACAACAGCTTTAGTGCGAATATCACGGACTAAGTTGGCCTCATCTCCATACTTGTTATCAGTAGAATTTAGATCATAATGAATTAAGTCTTTGACGCGATTCAGTAATCCAATATTCGTTGATTTAATCTCATACCGATTCCTAACCTCAGATAAACAATCCCCTGCCAGAAATAAATTATTAAAATCATCCTCTACTCCACCTTGTTCCATCAAATACTCAATAATCTCTCCACCTTTGGTAGAATCAATCATGCCCACAATCAACTGCAGCGCTTCATGCCAATATTCATCCCGCCAGTGCTTACCAAATACCTCGTTTTTCAACTGTGCTAGGGAAATATCCTGCTTTTTCTCAAATTTCCTGACCAATTCCCGAGCACAGAAATAGTTCAAAAATGTCCGATGCACAAAAGCGTAGTAATTGGCTCCCATTGAACAGAAGATAAAATTGCGGGTACACAACTGATTAATCATTACCTTAGCAACAGCTTTAGGATTAGTAACCTCCCGTAATTTCAGCTCCTCTTTGATAATTCTTTCTAAATCTTCCCCACTAATCAGATTTCCCGCTAATCCCCCTTGATTACCCTGCATGAAATCTGCCACTTTTCCCAATATCTGTTGCTTATCTTGATAATCAATAGTCTTCGGATCAACACGATTATCTTCTAGTAATGCTAGTTCCACATCCCATTGATGGAGCAGTAACCGAGAAGATTGGTTATAGAGTTCAGAGCGGTCACGAGGCAATTCTTGATTGTGGTTCAGGATTGCCATCATGGTTAGTAATAGGGGATTTTGCGCCAGTTCTCGAATCCGAGAGGATGTCTTAATGGCTTTTTGTAAGCGCTCCTGTTTCCTAACTTTATCCCCTTCATCAGTAAAGGTTAACTCATGCCACTGCTCGATAAACTTTTGAATTTTTTCCGACTCCAAGTCTTGGAGCATAACATGACGAAATTCAGCATCCCGTAGCCGTTGAGGTTTATAACCAATTACCCGAGATGTCACAATTACTCTTACCTTAGGATACTGATTCGTAAAGCGATGAATATCAGTAATGACATCTTCTCGTTTCCCTGGCTCAAACACTTCATCCAAGCCATCAAACATCACTAAAACCTTACCAGCCTTTAACTGATCATCAAGTTTATTTTGATTGATATCACATATCGCTCCACTACTTTGATGGCAGAATTCCAAGAAATCCTGACACTGTCCACTATCGCGATTCCGGATATAAGTGGGTAAGTCAATCAGTAACGGAATCCGTAGAGAACTTTCAGTAGTTAGATCAGTTCTTGCCCACTCCAATGCTAAATATTGCAGCAAGGTAGATTTACCAGAGCCTGGGTTTCCTAAAACCACCAAATAGCGATAGCCTTGAGAGTCTTTGATCACATCCAATATCGATTGAATTGGCTGTTGATAATAAACCTGTTTAGCTCGTTGCAACTCCTTTTGGTCAATTTCGTGATCTAATTCACCACTCTCTTGCAGTTTTCGATAATCATCCTTAGGCAGTTCATGAATCGCCTCCGGCATCAAGTCATGAACCTCTTGCACATTTTGGGGGATAAATATATTCCAGAGTTTTAGTTCATTATAAGCACAGCCACTAGTATCCAAACTATCCAATTTAACATTACCGTAGCTCTCTAGGAGTGCTTCCTGATATTTCCTTAACTCAACATCTGGGGTAATTTCTGGTTTAGTGTTTTCTGCGATCGCTTCCAAGGTTTGGGAATTTCGGATAGGCCGTAACTGCTCTGATTCCCGAATAATATTTTTTACTTTCTTATTGTTCTTTTTTTTTCCTTTCTTGAGATAGCTTTTACCAATATAGTACATAGTGCCAATCAAATCCTTCCGGTAATTCTAATAAGTCAAGCTCAATCTAAGTCTTCGCTAATATATCGGTATCTATTCCTTAACAGCCATACTTGAACGCACTGCCCAGGATAGCTTTAATGGATTTATGTTTAATATACTGCTTGAGAGGTTTACTATACTGTTTTAATTCTTGCTTAGATAAATCAGCATCTTCCAATTCTTCTTCCACTAAAGCCATAAATTATTTTAATGCTTTACCCAAGAGTTTTTTCTGGATATTTTGATCCGATAGTCCGGTATACTCTTTGATGGATACTTTGAATAAGTCTTTGGTGTAGTCTTCTAGAGCTTCTTTGGCCAACGGACCAATCACCTCTTTGGCGAGATAGCCACCAGCACTAGAAATTCCCCAAACTGCTAACCAATCTAGCATGATATTGGTAGTTGTTTTTTGGTTTATCTATAATTATAAAGTAAAAGGAGTAGGGAGCGGTGCGACCCGTGGCGAATTTAATAATTAGATGCGGAAAGCGCACCGAGGGAGTCGGGAGCAGGAAAGTCCAATATAGCGTTTATGGGATGTATGAGGTACGCTTCTCAAGCTCAAAGTCCCTCTTTTATAAGGGAAACGGGGGTACGCTTTGGGAACAGGGAACAGGGAGCACAGCTGATGGCTGACAGCTGACAGCTGACAGCTGAGGGCTAAATGCTTACCGGCAGTTGCTAAGATCAAACTCATCAGTCGGAAAAATTGAGGTCATCTCATGTCACTTGCCAAACCCTCATTTAAAAAAGTTATTCTCCCTCATCCGGCTAAAGAAACCCTGCCCACCATGTATGATTTACCCAGTGAAGATCCCGAGGAGCCGGGTTTGCCTGACGAATTTCATCTTTGGCAACCACAACTGTGTAGTGAAACATTTCGCCCTCCCAATTATGACAGCGAAAGGGTGTTTGTGGCCAGTGACTTAAATTTATATTATGACCCCAACCATACCGCTTGGTACAAACGACCGGATTGGTTTGCGGTAGTAGGGATTTCCCGATTCTACCAGGGACGAGAGCTCAGAATGAGTTATGTGATCTGGCAAGAAGAAGTCAGACCAATTGTGGCGATAGAGTTTCTCTCTGCCAGCACCAGAGATCAAGACCTTGGTTACAGTGAACGAACGGGAGAACCACCAACGAAATGGGAAGTGTACGAGCAGATTTTAGCAATTCCCTACTATATCACCTTTGAGCGAGTCACCAACGAATTAAAAATCTTTCACTTAGATGGCGGCAGCTATCAACCCCAAACAATAGATAATTCCCAATTTTGGATCCCTGAGTTGCAATTGGGTTTAGGGCTATGGCTTGGGGAATATCGGGGATTGAATCGGTTGTGGCTACGTTGGTATGATCAAGATGGAAATTGGATTGCCACTAACGCAGAACGAACCGAACAAGAACGGCAACGAGCCGAACAAGAACGGCAACGAGCCGAACAAGAATACCAACGAGCTGAACAGGAACACCAACGAGCTGAACAGGAACACCAACGAGCTGAACAAGAACGTCAACAGAAGGAACTGGCTCAACAACGAGCTCAACAACTAGCAGAACGGTTACGACAGATGGGTATTAATCCCGATGAAATTTAACCCCTGTCTGAGTTTTTCTGTAAGCTATCAGCTATCAGCGTGTCGCGTATCAGCTATCAGCTAAAGGCTGACCACTGACGGCTGACCGGTCAAGGATTATTGGGGATGTGATCGATTTGGGCATAGCCACTGAAAACTAGCTTTTTACCCTGGGTCTCTAGACGATTGATGCGCATAGTAACACCATCAAGGTTGAAGCGGTCTAGATCCACCATATTGTTCAAGATCTCATCCAGGGCTACTGTCAAAGTTTGAGATATTTCTTGTAACGACTCTGGTATTTCATTAGCTTGAAACTGGGAGTCTTTAAACAAAATCCGCCGTCGCCGCTCTACTCCGATGGTAGATGTCATACTAATCGGTACTATGCCGTAATTCGGTAGATCAGCCTTAGCAAATAACCGTAGACCATTGTTCGGTTGCAGCTGCACTTGCACCTCAGTAAAGGAAACCGGAGCACCACCAGATAGTGCGGTTAAGGCTGGTGTAGAAAGGTTTTCCAGCCGCTTTCTTACTAGTTGTGCTTTAAAGGATTGGTTGATGTCAGCTTCAGTAAGAATAACTTGAGCGATCGCTTGAGTAGGTTGTTTCAGAGAAATCTTACCCTGAAGCACTGAGCTGAAATCCAGAGAGACAGCATCGGTTTCAAAGGACATCTCCTCTGTCCGGAATTCCCGACGAATCACTAAACCACGACCACTCATTTTGAAACTATCGATGCTACCTTGTAGCAACTTGCTAGAGGGATAGCAGCGCACAGACACATCTACCGATTCGCTTGTGGTAAACAGGTGGCGAATGGTCTTGCTGGCAACAGTATTGAGCAGCTGTTCACCCCAGTCAGTGCCAGAATTATTTGTACCGGTGAAGCCACCTAACATAACCATCTTGCATCCTGCGAGAGTTACTTCTACATTTGTAACAAAATGTGAAGAACTCAGCAATCGATCCTAGGGATTAAGGTTATTTGGTTATTCCCCATTGACATCCAGTGTAGCGTAAGTTAATCGGTTGTTCACCTTTAGTGTCCAGTGCAGGGTAGGTTATTTGGTTGGTTATCGGTTAATCAGCTGTAGTATATCAAATGTAGTATCTCAAACTGGTTAGCTCCAGAGGTCTCGGTTGTAGGGCTTTAGTTGTAGACCTAAAGGGGTCAAAAGCCAGTCTCAACCTTTATAGCATTTGTCATAGTTATCAAGTACATTCAATTTTCTTATCCAATCTTGATGGACTCGCTCATGGAGGGGAAGCCATCATGAAGGCGCTGGCTCCCCAATGGCTGGGCTGCTCCCTACTCTCTACTCCCTGCTCCCTATTCCCTAACAACCAGAGCCTAAGTACCTGACCCAATTGAGAACTACTTTATAATCCTTCACCTAATTGTTTACTTTCGTAAAATGTAGCTTAATATAATTAAGGCTTTATAATACTTGTAAAAGTTAGTCAAGAACAAAAATTAACCTAAAGTTGCGGTCTGTAACGTAATTAATGGGATTTTTGGGATGAGTATCACCGATTCTCATTTACCGATTACCCCTTACTAAACTCAGTTACAGCAAAGACTCCAGGTCAATACAGCAACCAGAGCTTTTTTTGTTCTCCTACTTTGTAAGCACCCCGCTCGCCCATAGACGAGGCAATAACACCAATAGTTAATCCCACATCTCCGCCAGCGGGTAGGACCAACGGGCTAATCTTGCCCGAATAGCTAAAAAACTCGGTTAAAAACTTCTAGGTATACGATTATTATGAGCGATAGCACTGTGAGCGATAGCACTGTGAGCGATAGCACTGCAATCAATGAAAACACTACCGCAGTTCAGCTAGCAGAAGCTCCAGCACAGGAAACCTCTGCCCTGGATACACTTCCCCCTTTACCTGGAAACCGTCCCATTGCTCCTAGTGAGCTTCATATTAGTGAAACACACAGCATAATGGGACATCGACCAATTGATGCCAGTAATCTCCAGGTATTAGAAACGATGTCTGTAATGGGAGAGCGCCCCATCACTTCTAGCAACATTGAGGTACTCGGTATCATGAAGGTGTCTGGGGAGAGACCAATTGCTGCTAGTAGTCTTCATCTTGACGAAATAGAGTACATCATGGGCAAGCGTCCCATCGCCCCAAATGATATTGATGCTGATCCACAGCTGATGGGTTATTTAGATTAAATTCAATCACCTGTTGATTTAGCGTCCGCTCCCACAACTGTTTTTTCCACGAACCACCCCTGTTTCAAAACAGGGGAATTTTGTGATTAGCTATTACTCAAGCCATTAGTAATTAGTAACGTAAGCCATAGATTAACCTTAAACCTTAAACCTTAAACCTTAAACCTTAAACCTTCAACCTTCAACATATCAAGGTGTTCTAAAAAATACTGACGATATAAATTACAACAGAGTGTGACTTGATTTCTCTGAACACTCACCAAACCCATACTCTGTAACTTATAGATACTGATTGGATCTAGTTCAACTCCCCTATCTGCTATAACCACCTGTTTAAGAGTAGTAGCTAAATCAGGATTTGCCCTGAGTACACTCAAGTGTTGCCGCAAATAGTCACTATAAATTCCCGTAGCAGTAGCTGCTTCAGCGAGTAATTGTTCTAGGCTAATGTTATGATAAGCCAAATGATAGAGAGCAAGCTGCACTAATCCCGGATGTCCTCCCACCATAGCCATCAGTTTCTCAGCAGCTTCACTATTTGACCAATGTAATCTATAAAGCTGCGCTAACTGCTGGATTTGCTGTTTGTTAAACTCGGGTAACTTAATCGGTAATCCCACATTAAACGGAGATTGGGAAGTTTCCAGAGCAACATAAATTTCTGTCGAGTAAACCACAATCACCCGCAGCTTTCGCCACACCGGTAGTTGTTTAGCTTCCTCATGCCAAGAGCGCAATAAGGGCAAAAAATCTTTAGCAGTTTGGGCATGCTCAAACAGGTGATGAACTTGATCCATTGCCAAAACGAGGGGATGGTGTATTTTTTCTAGGATATGTTCTTGTAAGTAACTCATACAGCTGACCTTACTGCCTAGGTCTTTATCCCAATAGTCATCCAGTTGGTGGGGAAGCTGGAGTTGGTAACTGACGTTAACACATAACCAGCGCAATAGCCGGTCTAAATTACTTAAAATGGCGGTTTCGGCTTGGTCAAAATTGAGGTATACTCTGTGATATTGTTTTTCTCTTGCCTGGTCTAATATTCGCAGCAGCAAAGAGGTTTTTCCTGTCTCTTTTGGTCCTGTAATCCGGAGCAAACTCCCAGGTTGCTGGATGGCTTGATAGCAAAGCTCTTCAATAGGAGGACGCTTTATATAAAGCTGAGATGGTAGGGGAAGTGCTCCACTGGGAAATTCAGCAATTTGACGTAGGCATTGACGGCGGTAATATTGCTCAATTATCTCTTGATAGTAGGGAGTAATCGGGGTTGTCTCCAGGGTGTTCCGGAAATTGGTCTTGGTGATCGCTTTGCCAAAAATATCTCCCAGTAATCGCCACAACTTATAGGCAGTCTTTCTGAGGTATTCAGGACCATAGTGTGCTTCGATCGCCATATCGGTATAGGTTTTTCCTTCCCAGGCTTGGTGCAGTATCCATTCCTGAAGTGGAGTCAACTTGATTTTCTCAACACTTTTGAGGATGTCAAGTACCTGATCAATAGTCATCACTAACAGTTCCCCAATATCTCAAACGACACTTTAGCGCTTTCTAACAAGGCAGACAATTAATTTAGGTTGATTCAGTGATTAAACTGGCTACACTTGCTAATTGACAAATACATACTATTATGTATAGTGCTGACATGCCTATCAAATGGTTGTCTTGGGATAGTTGACAAATAACTTATTTAAGGGGAATAATTCGGTTTTAGGTATATTCTAAGGGATTCGGGGTTAATTGAGTGGGTTAATCCGATAAATTTCCAGCAGACTGGGTCAATAGTGTAGCCAAATTTTAAAAGCAATTGGCTACATTTTTGTGTTGACGGTAGAGGATACTATCGCCACAATGCTATATGTTGCTCCAACAAATAGAGCTTGTCTGCTAAATCCATAGGTTGAGATAAGTCGGTTGCTATAAATAAAGGAAATATGTAGATTTTTTGTGGTTTACTGTTGATGTATTACTCTTAGTAATAAATGCTCAATGAATAATATTTTAGCGACTAATAGTTTATCTTTAATTACAGCTACAGCCACTGATTTACTTCAATAAATTAATAAGCAGGCAACCTTTTGGTGTGACTATCAAAACTATATAATAATTAATTGCCGCCAGGCATTAATTTAACTAATTCAATATGATTTTGCAGATAATTTGGCATGACAAACCCATTAATAATTATTTGTATTGATAATGAGCCATCAGTTCTCAATAGCCTAAAAACATCTCTAGGTAAGACTCTCGGCAAAGAACATCTGATTGAAAATTTTGAAGGGAGTAAAGGGGTTGTCAAGTTAGTCGAAGAGTTGCGCCATGATGAGTCTGAAGTTGCTTTAGTTTTGGCTGGTGCTGTTATCCCTGATCTAAAAGGGGATGACTTATTAAACATAGCTTATTTTTTCTCTAACCAAACTATCAAAATTATGCTGACGGATGATCTGGATTTGGAAGGGACAGCCAAGGCAATTCGGTATGCAAAGTTATATCGTTACCTAGGCAAGCCTTGTCCATCTGAAGACCTTAAATTGACAGTCATAGAAGCCATACATAGTTATCTTCTTGAGGAAACATTGAAGGCACAAAATCGCCAACTTCAGGAACTCAATCAGCACTTGGAAAAAATAATCTGTGATCAAGCAGCACAGATTTCAGAATATACTACAGCACCAGAACAAGCTAATCAAGAGTGGCAGCACCTGAGTTCTATAAACCGTCACCAAGCTGTCCTAGTTGACGAACTGCTAGAGAAGCAGTATCAATTGACCCAGTTCCTAGAAAGGATGCCTGTGGGTGTGGCTGTGTTTAATGATAAGGGGATACTAGAATTCCTCAATTATAAGGCGCGGCAGTTATTCGGAAAGGGAGTCGTGCCATTAACTACAGTTGAGCAAATGCCAGAGGTTTATCAACTTTATGTTGCCGGAACCAATCAGCTATACTTTGCTGAAAAATTAGTTGCTGTAAAGGCCTTAAAAGGTGAAAACTCCACCCTCGATGATATTGAAATCCACCAAGAAGACAAAATTCTCCCTATAGAAAGTTGGGGAACACCTATCTTTAATGAATTGGGTAACATTGCCTATGCTATCGTTGCCTTTCATGATATCACCCAACGCAAAAAAGCAGAAGCAGAACACCTACGCTTGATGCAGGAATTCTCGCAAGTTAATCAAGCTTATGAAAGCTTTGTTCCCCATCAGTTTCTCCAGTTATTGAACAAACCAAGCATTGTCGATGTTCAATTAGGGGATCATGTTCAGCAAGAGATGTCGGTGCTATTTTCCGATATTCGCTCCTTTAGCACCCTCTCGGAAAGTATGACACCTGAGGAAAATTTTGAATTTATCAATACCTATCTTTCTCGTATGGAATCTGTCATCACTGAAAATCATGGCTTTATTGATAAATACATGGGGGATGGGATTATGGCTCTGTTTAACGAAAGTGCTAATCATGCGGTCAACGCCGGAATTGCTATGCTCACATCCCTAGCTGACTATAATCAATCTCGGCGAAGCTCAGGACACCCAGCCATCACCGTTGGCATTGGCATCAATACTGGTTCCTTGATGTTAGGAACAGTGGGAGGAAAAAATCGGATGGATAGCACTGTCATCAGCGATGGGGTTAATTTAGCGTCTCGTTTAGAAGAATTAACGAAACCTTATGGGGTGCCATTATTAATCACTCACCATACTTATTGGAAGTTAGATAATCCCTTAGCTTATGCCATTCGCTTGATTGATCGGGTACCAGTGAAGGGCAAATCCGAAATGGTGACAGTTTATGAAATCTTTGATGCCGATGAACCGCAATTGCGAGAGGGCAAGTTAATTACTCGCAGCAAATTTGAACAAGCCTTGGTGCTTTATAATCTGCGTTATTTCTCCAAGGCATCAGTTCTGTTTCAGGAATGTCTACGCTTGAATCCAGGAGATAGTGTAGCACAAATTTATCTTGGACAATGTCAACTTCATACTCGCCTCTCTGGAGTGACTAAAATCAAGCAACCATTAAAATCTAGTTTACAAAATTTTGATTATGATGTAATATACAAACCTAACAACAAACTGTAGTCTTCGAGTCTGGGCTTCACTTTGATTAAATCCAGATCAGGTAAGGCTTTTAGGTAAGCGCGATTGACCAAAGGTCACGCTACGCGAACGCTCTTTTTGTGACAAATGCGGCTAATACCGCAATCAATTCCATCAGAATCCCACGCTAAAAACGTAGTGTTAGCGTGGGAGAGTCACCTAACTTGGTATCAATTTAAAGATTGACCGTTGGATGTTGAAGATGCCAATTTTTCCAATTGCTCCTGCTGGTCTTGGCTAATGCAAGCTTGAATCAATCCCTCCAAGTCCCCCTCCAGCAAAGGAGCGAGGGAATAATTTTGACCCAGTCGGTGATCGGTAACCCGATTATCTTTGTAGTTGTAGGTACGGATTTTCTCAGAACGAGCCCCTGTACCAACTTGGGCACGCCTGATCGAGGTCACCGCTTCTTGCTGTTCCTGTAACTTGATCTCGTACAGCTTAGCCCGGAGAATTTGCATAGCTCGCTCTCGGTTTTGCAGCTGAGATCGTTCTTCTGTACAGAAAATGCGAATTCCTGTAGGCTTGTGGTATAAATCAACTGCCGTTTCCACTTTGTTTACGTTCTGACCACCAGCACCACCCGAACGGGCTGTAGAAATTTCGATCTCCTTGGGGTCAATCTCCACATCCACCTCATCAACTTCCGGCATCACGGCTACCGTTGCTGTTGAGGTGTGAACTCTACCGCCAGCCTCAGTTACAGGTACTCGTTGGACTCGATGAACCCCAGCTTCAAACTTCAGCTTGCTGTAAACTTGCTCTCCCTGAATTTCTAATATCGCCTCTTTGAAGCCTCCCATATCCGCCAGAGACTCACTCAATAACTTTACTCGCCAGTTTTGACTTTCGGAATAGCGTGAGTACATCCGTACCAAGTCCCCTGCCCAGATACTTGCTTCATCGCCACCAGTTCCTGCCCGAATCTCCAGCATGATATTCTTTTCATCATTTGGGTCTTTGGGCAAGAGTAATATTTTAAGTTCTCTTTCCAGATGCTCTACCTTGGTCTGGAGTTCCTCAACTTCCAGAGCTGCCATTTCTTGCATTTCTGGCTCACCAGTGGATTCTTTGAGGATTTGCCTTGCTCCTGCCAAATCCTCTTGGGTTTTCTTCCAGTTGTCGTAAGTAGCAACAACTTCTTCTAAGGAGGCACGAGCTTTTGCCACTCGTTGCAACTCATTGGGGTCAGTGGCGATATCTGGATCAGCCAGACGCCTTGTTAATTCATGGTAGGTTTGCTCGACAGAGTTTAGTTTTTCCAGCAGGTAGGTTTCAGCCATGGTTTATGCGATCGCTCTCTTGAAATAGCCTAAGAAGTTAGGAAGGATGAAGTATAAATTTATGAATTATGAAGTGGGAACTATTAAGTGGGAAGTTTAAGTCCTAACTGTTTATCAAGTTTTTAGTCAACCTTAAGTTAGCCATCGCTAAACCCATTTCATGGTTCATTCCTCCTGGTTCATCTTTTATCCTTCATCCTTCACCCTTGAACTTCAGGAGCTATTTCTTTGTCTCATCAGAGCTAGCTGTATTGTCTGCAGCATCCAGCATCCCATATTTCCGCATAAAGCGTTCAACTCGCCCTTCCGTATCAATAATTTTCTGGGTTCCTGTGTAGAAGGGATGATTACCAGACCAAACATCGACGTGAAGTTCTGGCTGAGTTGAGCCAACGGTCATAACAACTTCCCCGTTGCAATAGACTTTAGCTTCTGGGTACCACTCTGGGTGAATATCTGGTTTTGGCATAGTTCCTCCTTTGATTTCTATTTTACTATATATTTAGCTAATTTTTCATTCCTATTTGTTAAATTATGGTAATGATATGCGCTAAGCACACCCTACTTGAGGTGCTATCAGCCCCTTAGCAGTCAGCTTTTCAATCCTGTCAAACTTAGGGATGTTGCTTAATGTTGCCCAGACATTAGCTATTGTGGACAACCCTTAATCAGCTAATTTATTAGCTTATTTATTATTGCTTTTAGCTAAAAGTTTATTCGGAATGGCTGATAGCTGATAGCTAAGGTCTGAATGCTTACAAATTTTTAATTACCATGTTGAATTTTAAATTAGCCAGCTGATAATTTATCGCTTCGAGTATTGGGGGGCTTTCCGAGCTTTTTTCAAGCCATATTTCTTACGCTCTTTTGACCGTGGGTCACGAGTCAAGTAGCCTTCTATTTTAAGAGGTTGGCGGTTTTCTGGGTCTAGTTCGCACAAGGCTCTAGCCACCCCTAGACGCACAGCATCAGATTGTCCCGTTAAGCCACCACCGTGGGCATTGACTAGGATATCGTACTCATTTTCCAAACCTAAAGTTTCCAAAGGTGCTTTCAGGCTGGCTAGGTACATGGGGTTAAAGTTAAAGTAAGCGTCCCCTGGACGTTTATTAACAATCAACTGACCGCTACCGGGAACCAAACGCACTCTAGCAACTGATGACTTACGACGACCAGTTCCCCAGTAAACAGCGCGACCTGCTTGTTCTTCTGCTTGCATTAGTTTTAGCCTCCTGGAATTGTTTTAATAGTTAGTTCTTGGGGTTGTTGTGCTTCATGGGGATGGGTCTGACCAGTGTAAACTTTCAGCTTCTTGAAAAGTTGGCGACCCAGAGAGTTTTTAGGTAGCATACCCTTGACAGCTTTCTCGATAATTCTTTCGGGTATACGTGCTTGCAATTCGGCAAAGGTTTCTGTCTTCATACCGCCAGGACGACCGGAATGGCGGCGGTATAGTTTTTGGTCTCGTTTTCTGCCAGTTACCATAACTTTTTCGGCATTGACAACAATCACGAAGTCACCAGTATCCATGTGGGGAGTGTAAGTAGGTTTGTTCTTCCCCCGCAGAATAATGGCTATTTCACTGGCTAGTCGTCCTAGACGCTGGTTGGTGGCGTCTACAACGTACCACTTTTTTTCAATTGAGTCTTTAGTTGGTATGTGGGTTTTTTCCATCGGTTCAATCAATATCAGGTTTACGGTTGGGTTGAAAGGTTGTCTCTTGTAGCTTGGCCTTAAGGCCCACGCTACACAGGTTGTTCTAGCCCAAGGAGCCCTTGTCGGTTAGTAGGTTGACAGATTAAATTGAATGTTACTTATCTCTAGAAGTAGCCTTCAGGCTTGTTACCTGTCACCTTCACCCCCTCTTCAATCTTGTTACGTGTAGTCTTCAACCCGTCAATTGAGGTAATATAAATTTGGGTTGGGTATCATACCATATTTCTGGGAGAAAGGGGCATTCTGGGTAGCCAACCCTTAGCAAGCACAAGCCTTTGGCTGGAGAAGCGTGTTTCACCTTGTCCCGCTGTTGGTTAACCCAGATGTCAGTAAACTGTTCTGGGGTTAGCTTCCCTATTCCCACTTGTACTAGCATTCCTACCAACAGACGCACCATACCATATAGAAATCCGTTAGCTTGAATTTCTATATGAATAAATGGTCCATTGCGGTAACATTCGGCTGCTTGCACATTTACCCAGGAATGCGATCGCCCCGAGTTGCTTCGGTGAAAGGCTGCCAAGTGATGCTTACCCAGCAGTGGTTTTAAGGCTGCCTGGATCAGGGATTCATCAAGGGGAGCTTGATAATAGTGCCAACAAAAGGGTTGTACAAACAAGTTAGGGCAGGCGTCGGTATAGATTGTGTATCGATAACGACGCCAGATGGCACTAAACCGAGCATGCCAGTCTTGTGAAACTAATGCTGATGCTCGGACTAAGATATCCTCTGGCAGTCTACTATTGAGTATCGCTGCCCAGCGATGGGCTGGTATGGGACCTGTGGCATTAAAATGAGCGACTTGGGCAGCAGCGTGAACCCCTGTATCAGTACGACCAGCACCATATAGGGTTATGGCTCGCTGTTGCACGCTGGACAGAACTGTTTCGATTTCTGACTGAACACTGCGATGCTGGGGTTGTCGCTGCCAGCCATAAAAGTTATTACCCAGGTATTGAATAACCAGGGCAATTCGCTGGATAGCTTTAGCATCGTTGTCAGACATCATGGATTAAGGATTAACAATTGACATTTTTAATGGTTAATTGCTTTAATGGTTAATTGCCTCAGACTAGTTCAATAATAGATATTTCAGCATTATCACCACGACGCCGCACCGTGCGCAGAATTCGGGTATATCCGCCGTTGCGATCGCCATATCGCGCTTTAACCTCAGCAAATAGGGAGTGAACTAACTTTTTGTCGTAGAGATAGGCAATTGCCCTACGTCGGGATGCCAAGGAGCCATCCTTGGCCAGGGTAATCATTCGCTCCACCTCCGAACGAATGGCTTTTGCCCGAGCTTTAGTGGTAGTGATTCGACCATGACGCAGTAATTCAGTGGTCAGGGATCTCATCAGAGCCCGACGTTGATCTGCTGGCTTGCCCAGTTTTGGCACACGACGCCCGTGACGCATTTTTTAGCTTCCTCCTTTTTTTTGAACAAGATTTGCCTTTATTCCTAGGGTTTGGACTAGCTAATTGCTAATTGTCCAGTCCCTTAAGTTTAATTGTTGTGGTTAAGTCTTAGCGGATTTTTCGTGGGGCAGTGTAATTCCTAGACGTCGTTGCAGAGCTTCAATCACTTCTTCAGCCGACTTTTGACCAAAGTTTTTGATTTCTAGGAGGTCTTCCTGACTATAATCGAGCAAATCGGATACAGAGTTGATCTGTGCTCGTTTCAGGCAGTTGTAAGCCCGAACCGAGAGTTGTAATTCTTCGATTGGGATTTGGCTGGTCGGATCGTCATCATCACCATAGTCATCTTTAATAGATTCGAGATTAATATCCTTGAGAGGATTGAACAGATCCACCAGGGTCCCAGCCGCTTGAGATAAAGCTTCTTGGGGAGTTATACTACCATTGGTCCAGACCTCTAAAGTTAAGCGATCCTTTTCCAGAGCACCATCAATGCGAGTATTTTCAACGCTGTAATTTACTTTAGTCACCGGCATGAAAACAGAGTCAATCTGGAGGAAATCTACCGCTGTTGATTCATCATGCCCCCGTTCCACAGAGCGATATCCTGTACCCTTTTCGATGCGGAACTCCATTTCAAGCTTAGCCCCTTCTGCTAAAGTAGCAACATACTGACCTGGAGCAATAATTTCCACCTCCGAGGGCAAATCAAACTGAGCAGCTCTCACAGTGGATGGCCCAGTAATCATCACTCGACCTATCTGAGGTTGAGAGGTGTAGCTTTTGAGGACAACTTCCTTCATATTCAGCATAATTTCCAGGACATCCTCTCTGACTCCCTCAATTGTGGCAAACTCATTGTTTACGCCAGCAATCCTGACAGCCGTCACTGCTGCTCCTTCTAGGTTGGACAGCAAAACTCGTCTGAGGGCGTTGCCAACCGTTGTGCCTTGACCACGTTCGAGAGGCTCTAGGACAAATCTGCTATACTGACTTTGGTTCTTCAGTGTTTTGGATTCTACACACTCAATCTGAAACTGCGCCACAGAGTGACCTCCCTCTATTCATAAGACCCCTTTAACCGAATACAGGTTGAAGGGATAGTAAGCCAAAGGGTAAGGAGTTCCTTATGAACCTCCTCCTTTCAAGCTACTTTCCTTTCAACCTAACGGTCGCAAAAAATATACTCTTATACTCGACGCCGTTTGGGTGGACGGCAGCCGTTATGAGGAATTGGAGTTACATCCCTGATTAGGGTGATTTCCAGTCCGGCTCCTTGCAGGGCCCGAATAGCGGTTTCTCGACCTGCTCCTGGTCCACTCACCATCACTTCCACCTGACGCATACCTTGGTCTATGGCTCGTCGGGCAGCACTGTCAGCAGCGGTCTGAGCAGCGAAGGGAGTTCCTTTTTTTGCCCCCTTAAATCCACTAGAGCCAGCTGAAGCCCAAGAGACTACATCCCCTTTGGTGTCAGAAATGGTGACGATAGTATTATTGAACGTAGACTGGATGTATGCTATTCCATTGGGTACATTGCGTTTCTGCTTTTTTGTACCACCTTTTTTTGTTGGTCGCGCCATGTCACTTGACTTTACTCTATCGGTGATTGATTATCTTGGGGTTGAGTAACTTGAACAATTTTGTCCAAAGTCTTTTGTCCAAAGTCCTTTGTCCAAAGTGACTAACAGAAGGTCTCCTGGCAGTTACTTTTGACGAATGACCAATGACCACAAAGCTGTGGTGGATAGTTGAGCTGACTAGAGCTATTACTTCTTAGCCGGTGCTTTTTTCTTTCCAGCGATAGTCACTCGTCTACCGCGACGGGTACGGGCATTAGTGCGGGTTCGCTGTCCTCTCACGGGCAGTCCCATGCGATGACGACGTCCGCGATAGGTACCAATATCTACTAGGCGCTTGATGTTCATTGACTGCCAGCGCCTTAAATCCCCTTCCACCTGATAATTTTTTTCGACAGCTGCTCTGAGGGCAGCCACCTCAGCATCGGTCAAATCCTTAACCCTCGTATCTGGGTTAACTCCTGTTGCTGCTAAAATGTCTTTAGACCGCGACAGACCGATTCCATAAATGTAGGTCAGACCTATTTCTACACGTTTATCGCGAGGTAGGTCTACACTGGCAATCCGAGCCACGCTTGGTTCTCCCTTGACTGAAGTTTTGTGCTACAAATTAAATGTATGGATTAAGTGTATGGATTTGAGGTTTATCCCTGACGCTGTTTGTGTTTGGGATTCGGGCAAATCACCATAACTCGACCGTGGCGTCGAATCACGCGGCACTTTTCACACATTTTTCGGACAGATGGTCTAACTTTCATGCCTTTTTTTCTGGACAGAATGCAGTTGGTTATTATATCTTTTTTTTGGTTGACTTGTCAAATTTAACTTATTTTTCATAAAACAGAATCCGCTGCTAGTTTTACTTCTTACGCAGACGGTAGGTGATCCTGCCTTTGGTTAAATCGTAGGGGGTTAGTTCAACTTTGACCCGGTCTCCGGGCAGAATTTTGATGTAATTCCGACGGATTTTACCGGAAATATGAGCTAGGACATTAAAGCCATTGTCCAAGTCAACGCGAAACATGGCATTCGGCAGGGATTCAGTCACCGTGCCTTCCATTTCAATTAAGTCTTGTTTAGCCAAAGTGTTTTAACCTCAATACAACTATCCCCCTATGTTCTAAATTTTGATTATTTAATTCAGGGAGTCTTAACATATTTTATCAAATCCTAAATTATACCAACTAAACTAGTTTAAAACCAACTTTGGAGTAGCGCGGTCAGGGAAGCATTTTTCCCGTGGCCTAGCTCAAGGCATAGGTTACACCGGTCGAACCATTAGAATAACCATTAGTCTAAATTAGTCTAAGTATTAGGCTAGTGGTAAGGTATTCGCTACAATAGGGTCAGATGATGGCTTCCATGCCCCACGCAGGGGGTTTCCGCCCTTACGCATGGGCTTACCCTAAAATCATTACGCTAGAACCTGTTTAATCGATTCGGTGACTTGCTCTAAGGAGAGATCACCATTAATAGATTTTAAAGCTGAGTGTTCTCGGTAAAATTCCACCAAAGGAGCTGTTTGATGGTTATAGACCTCAAGACGTGTGCGGATAGTTTCCTCATTATCATCTGTACGTCCCTCCTTACGACCCCTTTCCAATAGTCTGTCGATCAAAACCTGATCTGGCACTTCTAGGTTGATGGCACCATCCAAAGTTTGGTCAAGCTCCTGCAACAGGTCATTCAAGAAATGGGCTTGGCTGACGTTACGGGGAAAACCGTCTAAAATCCAACCATTTTGAGCATCGGGTTGATTTAGGCGATCGCGGATCAGATCTATGAGCAACTCGTCAGGCACCAATTCTCCTTTATCCATATAGGACTGAGCTTTTTGACCCAGGAGGGTTTGAGCACTTACAGCCCCTCGCAAAATTTCCCCGGTGGAAATGTGAGGAATCCCTAGTTGTTCAGCCACAATTTTGGCTTGAGTTCCTTTACCTGCTCCTGGAGGTCCTAAAAAGATTAATCTCTTCATGTGTCATGTGTCATGGGTAATGTGTCAGTTGGTTTTTGTCCTAGGCAATGAACAACAACCAACTGACCCGAAAATTTGAGGCTCATCCACCTAAAAAAGCTGCTGCGCCCATTGCCCAATCGCTTTATTGCTTGACCATACCTTCGTAACGCTGGGAAATCACGTAGGTTTGAATTTGCTTGGCTGTGTCAATGGCAACCCCCACCAAAATCAGCAACGATGTGGCACCTAATCCCCTAAATGTGGTTACACCAGTGGCGCTTTCGACTGCAGTTGGTACTACAGCTACCAGTCCTAGGAAAATTGCTCCTAATAAGGTCAGTCGGTTCAAAACTCTCTCTATATATTCACTCGTAGCCCTTCCTGGTCGAATACCAGGGATACTCGCCCCCATTTTCTTCAAATTCTGGGACATATCTACTGGGTTTATAATCAGTGAGGCGTAGAAGTAGCTAAAGAACAAAATCAAGACTAAATAGACAGCAACATAGACCCAAGGAGTTTGACCATTGGGGTTGAGATAATTGGCAATCTGGATTAGGACTTGATTGATTGAGCCTAACAATCCATTGCTATTATCGCCACTAGTTATCCCAGCTAGGGATGTGGGTAGGATTAAGACGGCTGAGGCAAAGATAATTGGCATCACGCCACCTTGGTTTAACCTTAGGGGCAAATAATTTTTCCGCTCCCGGTAAAGGCGCTTACCAACTTGACGTCTGGCAGTAATAATCGGAATTCGTCGGCTGCCTTCTTGCACAAAGACAATACCAACAATCATGACTAGGAAAACTAACAGCAGCACAATTACCTTACCCACCGTTTCTCGACCCCCGGTCTGAGCCAGTTCAATGGTTTGACCCAAGGTGCGGGGCAAAACAGC
Organism: Moorena sp. SIO3A2; assembly: GCF_010672265.1. Lineage (NCBI taxonomy): Bacteria > Bacillati > Cyanobacteriota > Cyanophyceae > Coleofasciculales > Coleofasciculaceae > Moorena > Moorena sp. SIO3A2. The sequence continues at coordinate 53,180 of NZ_JAAHHC010000004.1, read as the reverse complement.
AACAATATTGACAAAAATCAATAGTGAAGCTCCGTTGCCAATACCTCGTTCGGTAATTAACTCTGATAGCCACATCACAAACATAGAGCCAGCCGTGAGGGCAAGTACAGTTTCAAACACAAAGAATGCGCCTGGTTCAACAGCAAACCGCTGTGCCCACAACGATAAGCCAATACTTTGAATCACAGACCAGCCTAGGGCAACATAACGGGTAATCTGACCGATTTTTCGACGCCCTGCTTCACCTTCATTTTTCTGCAAATTTTCTAAAGCAGGAATTGCTGCCGTTAGCAGTTGTAGGATAATCGAAGCATTAATATAAGGCAAAATTCCCAAGGCAAAAATCCCTAGGGCGGAAAAACCACCACCAGAGAAAAAGTCCAAAAGACCTACAAACGGGCTATTCTGGAGTTCTGCTGAAAATCTGGCTCGATCAATTCCTGGTACAGGAAGAAAGACACCCAAGCGGGCTAAAATTAACAAACCAACGGTGACAAGCAGCCGACCTCTAAGGCCAGCCGCTTGAGCCATTTGCATAAACGTCTCTTGAGCAGTTGGGGCTTTGTCTCGACTGACAGTCATTTAAGGTACCTCTTGAAGATACAGGAGCATAAGGGCTAAAGGGGTTACTTAGCTATAACTTCCCAGCTGCCACCAGCCGCCTCGATTTTTTGGCGGGCACCACTTGTAAAGGCAGCAGCTTTTATATTGAGTGGCACATTCAGCTCCCCATCACCGAGTAGTTTCAATGGACCATCATTGGTGGTGACCACACCTGTCTCCAACAATGATTCCAAAGTTACCTCAGTATTGGCGGGAAGTGAGGCCAACTTACCTACGTTGATTGTAGTGTAATGTTTGGGGTTAATGACCGTAAAGTGTTTTAACTTGGGGATACGGCGATATAAGGGCATCTGACCCCCTTCAAAACCAGGTCTTGTCCCTCGACCTGAACGGGATTTTTGACCACGCATTCCAAAACCGCAGCTAGCCCCTTGACCAGCGGCAATGCCACGACCTACACGGCGTCGGCGCTTTTTGGAGCCTTTTTTTGGGACTGCATCATTGATTCTCATCGATCGTTTTTTGTAAGGGTGAAAATGTTTTTTTTAAGATTGACGGCTGACGCTAAACCGTCAACCTTGAGCATATTACTTTTATTTCTAGCTACCTGGTTTTTAATTTATGCATAGATTTGTTCAAGGGGAATGTCTCGTTCTTGAGCCACCTCTGAAAATGTGCGTAGGGAATCAAGAGAGTTGATTGCTGCTCTAGCATTATTGAGGGGGTTATTGGAACCAAGCTGTTTAGCTAAGACATTTTTAACTCCAGCTAACTCAAGTACTGTGCGCACAGCACCCCCAGCAATTACCCCAGTTCCGGGAGCAGCAGGTCGCATGATTACTTTGGCTCCCACCGCCCTACCTCTAGATGGGTGAGGAATGGAATTAGTTTTGGTTAAGGGTACATCAATCAGTTGCTTTTTGGCATCAGCAACTCCTTTACGGACAGCACCAATTACATCACTGGCTTTGCCTACACCAACCCCCACTTGACCTTTTTCATTACCTACAACTACGATGGCCCGGAAGCTCAACTTTTTGCCCCCTTTGACCACCTTACTAACGCGGCGGATTTGGATAACCCGCTCTTGCCAATTACTTTCTTTTTCTTTAGAGCGGTTGTTTTTTCTACGATTTGCCATAGTTCGCTAGAAATTAAATCATGATAGTAAGTATTCAAAGATTAGCTAATTTATAGTTGCTAATTTTTAACTGTTAATTTCAATTTTCAGTTGTTAATTGTCAATTAGCATTTACTAAAAATCTAGCCCTGCTTCACGAGCAGCTTCTGCTAAAGCTTTGACACGACCATGATATAGGTAGCCCCCACGGTCAAAGACCACTTTCTTGAGACCTTTTTCTAGTGCTCGCTGGGCCACCAACTGACCCACTTTAGCTGAGGCTTCACAAGTGGCTCCAGATTTGAGTTCAGATCTCAGAGCTGGTTCTAACGTTGAAGCTGCCACTATGGTATGTTGCTGATTGTCATCGATAACTTGCACATAAATGTGCTCATTAGAGCGAAATACAGCTAATCTTGGGCGTTCAGCAGTACCACTGACTTTCCGGCGTACCCGCCTATGTCTGTGTCGTATAGATTCTTTTCGAGTAAGTTTCATAGTTTACTTCTTACCTGCTTTACCAGCTTTACGTCTGACTATTTCACCGGCATATCGAATGCCTTTACCTTTATAGACTTCTGGGGGTCGAACTGCACGAATTTTTGCAGCTGTGTTGCCTACAACTTCTTTGTTGATGCCACTGACAATCACGTTGGTGTTGTTTTCAACTTTGACTTGAATCCCCTCAGGAGGAACGATCTCCACTGGCTTGCTGTAACCAACGTTTAAAATCAGATTACGACCCTGCACTTGAGCTCGATAACCGACTCCCTGAATGTCCAAACGTTTTTCAAACCCTTTGGAGACTCCCTCAATCATGTTGGCAACCAAAGTGCGAGACAAACCATGACTTTCACGGGCGGTTCGGGTTTCTTCGCGCCGGGAAACCTGTACAGTTTCACCAACTTGCTCAGCTTTAATTGTATCTGGCAAAACCCAATCCAGTTCACCTTTGGAACCTTTGACCTTCACCTGTTGACCGTCTATTGTTACAGTAACTTTACTGGGAATTGGTATAGGGCGCTTGCCAATACGTGACATAAAATTATCCTCCTAACTAAAGAAGTATGAAATATAAAGTATGAAGTATGAAGTATGAAGTATGTCATGAATTGGTTAATCAGCTAATCCGATCAATCCTAGGTTGGCCCAAGGACCGTTTGGCATATACTGAGCTGATTATTGCTCGAACTGATGCTCTAATCTACAGGGGCTTCCAGCTGATAGCTGGCAAGCCTAGATTTTTAAGTAGCGAGTCAGCTGACGGCTCTTAGTAGATCCTTCATCCTTCATGCTTCATCCTTTACCATACGTAACACAGAACTTCACCACCAATTCCCCGACGCCTTGCTTCCCTGTCGGTCATGATGCCATTAGAAGTAGAGATAATAGCAATCCCAATCCCTCCCAAGACTCTTGGCAGTTCTTTACGGTTGGAGTAAACTCGCAATCCAGGTTTACTCACCCGCTTCAGGGCTCTGATAATTGGTTTGCGATTGTTGCCCTTGTATTTTAGGGAAACAACTAAGTATTTTTTGACCCCTTCGCCTGCTTCCTCAAAATCAGTAATAAAGCCTTCTTCTTTGAGTACTTGGGCAATCGCCCGGGTCATTTTAGTTGATTGTACATTTGTTGTTTGATGCCGAACCAAGCAGGCATTTCTAATGCGGGTCAGCATATCTGCAATTGTGTCGTTTGCCGGCATTGTTCCTTCCTATGATTACAGGCTTATTTATCCCGGAAAGGCATTCCCATCTCTTTGAGTAAGGCGCGACCTTCTTCGTCAGTGTTGGCAGTGGTGACTATGGTAATATCCATACCACGAATCTGATCGATGCTGTCGTAGTCTACTTCTGGAAAAATGAGTTGCTCTCGCACCCCAAGAGTGTAGTTACCACGACCGTCAAAGCTTCTAGGGCTAAGACCCCGAAAGTCCCGAATTCTTGGTAGGGCTAAGTTAATTAGCCGCTCTAGAAAGGAGTACATACGCTCTGAACGGAGGGTAACCGTGACACCAACAGGCATCCCGGCACGGATTTTAAAACCCGCGATCGCTTGTTTTGCTCGTGTGACCACCGGTTTTTGACCGGTGATTATGGCAATTTCGTTTACCGATGATTCCAGAGCCTTGGCATTTTGAGATGCCTCTCCTAATCCTCGGTTAAGACTAACTTTGACTAATTTCGGTACTTGATGAATGTTTTTGTAACCGAATTGCTCTTTTAATTTGGGGACTATTGTTTCCTGGTATAGGATTTTTAACCCTTTTGTCATAGTTTTTTTCCTTTGATTTCCCTGGGCTTGGTCAGGGCAATTGTCATTAGTTATTAGTCATTGGTCATTGACCATTAGCCATTAGTAACTGAATAATTAGTCAATAATCTCACCAGTTTTTTTGAGCATCCGCACCTTCCGACCATCGTCGGTAAAGGTATAGCAGATGCGGCTAGCAATTTTTTCTTTATTCGAGTAAAGCATAACGTTGGAGCTATGGATTGGAGCTTCAAACGTAGCAATTTGACCTTTCTCACCTTCTTGTTGAGGCTTGACATGCTTAGTTTTGACGTTAACTCCTTTGACTACTACCTTGCTAATTTTGGGTAGCGTCCGCAAAATTTCTCCAATTTTGCCTTTATCTCGACCGGCAATCACTTGTACCGTGTCGCCCTTTTTAACGTGCATTTTGTAGCGTAATGGGGTATCAGTTTGTGCCTTCTGGTGTTTAATTGGCATCAGAGTACCTCCGGAGCAAGGGATATAATTTTTGTGAAGTTTTTCTCTCGCAGTTCCCGCGCTACAGGGCCAAAAACGCGGGTCCCTCTGGGATTGCCATCTGGGTTTATGATTACTGCTGCGTTGTCATCAAAGCGAATACTCATACCGCTTTCCCGACGTAGCCCCTTGCGGGTGCGCACAATCACAGCCCTAACTACATCTGACTTTTTGACGCCCATATTTGGAATGGCATCTTTGACCACACCAATAATTACATCACCCACACCGCCGTAGCGCCGATTTCCTGCACCAATAACGCGGATGCACATTATTTTTCTGGCTCCACTGTTGTCAGCAACGTTTAGGTAGCTCTCTTGTTGAATCATCAGTGTTCCTCCTCTAATAGAGTAATGAGTTATGAGTTAAACGAGTTATTAGTTAAACATTGCTAAGTTTCCAATTCCGAAAGGATTTTCTTCCGAGATCTCACGCACATTGGTAGGTCGTGGAAAACCCACATCGACTAGGGTTAACTCGCTATTTTGAGGAACTACTGACGATTTCAGCAACCATCCAGCGTTTGGTACGACTCAGTGGTCGTGTTTCTCTAATCCGAACGCGATCGCCTTCTTTACATTTATTTTCCTCATCATGAGCTTTGTATCGCTTGGTACGCACAACAATTTTGCCGTACTTTGGGTGGGGAGACCTATTTTCAATAGCCACCACCACAGTTTTGTTCATTTTGTCGCTGACCACCAGGCCAACTCTCTCTTTTGCTGCCATACTATTCCTTATGCTTCTGATTCTGATTGTGGGGTATCACTTTGTTCTGATTGTGGGGTATCACTTTGTGAGGTATCTGTTGATTCTTTCTGTTTAGCGAGTTGGCGTTCTCGTTCTACTGTCATTAGCTGAGCGATTCGGTGCTTAAGATGCTTAAACTGGTGAGGTTTTTCTAAGCGTTTGGTTGCCTTTTGCAGGCGCAAGTCAAACAACTGACGCTTAGCTGCTAAGATTTCCTGCTCTAGTTCGGCATCGCTCAGGCTTCTAGCATCTTCTATCTTGGGCAGAGCCATAGCTTATACCTGTTCCCCTTCACGAGAAATGAACTTCAATTTAATGGGAAATTTGTTCGCAGCCAGACGCATGGCTTCCCGAGCCACCTCTTCGCTTACCCCAGCGATTTCATAGATAATCCGACCGGGTTTAACTACTGCTACCCAAAACTCTGGGGAACCTTTTCCAGAACCCATACGAGTTTCTGCTGGACGCATGGTGACTGGTTTATCTGGGAAAATTCGAATCCAGATTTTGCCACCACGACGAACGTAGCGCGTCATTGCCCGACGACCTGCTTCGATTTGGCGGGAGGTAATCCAAGCTGGTTCTGTGGCTTGCAGGGCATAATCACCAAAGTTAATGGTACTGCCACGAGTGGCCATACCCTTCATTCGTCCCCGGTGCTGTTTGCGATATTTTGTTCTTTTTGGACTTAACATAATTTGTTCTTTGTTAATTGAAAATCGAAAATTGAAAACTGACAATTAACAAGCAAGCAATTTTCAAAATACTAGTGAGTCATTACTAGTCATTTGAGCGGTCTTCAAACTGCTGGCGGCGTTTTGGCTGACGGCGACGAGGTTGAGCTGTGTTAGGGGTAGGCTTTTCTTCTTGACCGGGAATCACTTCCCCTTTGAACACCCAAACTTTAATGCCCAAAATTCCATAAATGGTTTGGGCCGTTTTGTAGGAATAGTCAATATTTGCCCGGAGGGTATGGAGGGGCACTCGTCCTTCACGAGTCCACTCGGTTCGGGCAATTTCAGCTCCATTTAACCGACCACCTACCTGAACTTTAATCCCTTGGACATCAGCCCGCTGAGCCCGCTGAATTGCTTGACGAACCACTCGTCTGAAGGAAACTCGGCGCTCTAGCTGTTGGGCAATGTACTCGGCAATTAGGGTAGCATCTGCATCCACCCGTGATACTTCCACGACATTGATACGAATCTGACGATTGTTGCCCAGGGATTTTTGCAGACCGACACGCAAAGACTCAATACCACTGCCACCACGACCAACAACTACTCCAGGTCGAGCTGTATGAATTTCTAAATCAATCTGGTCAGCTTTGCGCTCAATCCGGATGTCGGAAATTCCAGCATTATTGAGGTTTTTGTCAACATATTGTCTGATTTGATAATCTTCCTGCAACAGAAGCGGATAACGCTTTGAGTCGGCAAACCAGCGAGAGCGATGCTCTTGCGTGATACCTAGCCGAAAACCAATTGGATGTATTTTCTGTCCCACTGTTCTTTTCTTTCCCTATTATCTAGCCATAGCGCTATTAGTGTTCACCCTTGGTAATGCTCAATCAACTCACTAACTAATCATCTACTTCTGGAGAAACAGCCACCGTGATATGGCAGGTTGGCTTGCGAATCTGATAAGCACGACCTTGAGCTCTTGGTCGATACCGCTTCAAGCTTGGTCCCATATCCGCAAAAGCTTTAGTGATGTATAAGCTAGCTGGGTCAATCCCTGCATTGTGTTCAGCATTGGCAACAGCGGAGCGTAGTACTTTCAAGACTGGTTGACAAGCCCGGTAGGGCATAAATTCCAGAATGATCAGAGCTTCCCGATAGGAACGCCCCCGAATTTGGTCAAGTACTCGCCTCACTTTACTTGGAGACATCCGAATGTAGCGTGCGATCGCTTTAGTTTCTGCTGTAGTGTCTATCGCCATCGTTCCATCATTTGCTTTCTTTATAGCTACTAACTACTGAACTAATCACTTTAACGACGGGCCTTACCATCCTTAACATGTCCCCGAAATGTTCGAGTCGGGGCAAATTCGCCCAGCTTATGACCTACCATCTGCTCATTGATAAAAACTGGTACATGTGTCCGCCCGTTATGAACGGCAATGGTGTGACCAACCATCTGCGGCACAATGGTCGAGGCTCTTGACCAGGTTTTAATCACCTGTTTTTCACCTTTAGCATTCAAGGTTTCAATCTTAGTCAGAAGACTATCGGCTATAAAAGGACCTTTTTTTAATGAACGACCCATAATTCAACGCTCGTTAGTTTTTAGTTGTTAGTTGGTAGTTAATAGTTGCTAGTTGGTAGTGATTAGTTGCTATTTACAACGTTTAACCTGCTAACTTTAACGTTCAACTCCTTAAGAATCGCGACCACCGCGCCCTCGCTTAGAGGATTTCCGCCTACGCCGGACAATTAAAGAACTACTTTGCTTTTTGGCCTTACGAGTTTTGGCTCCCAAGGCTGGTTTCCCCCAGGGGGTCACTGGACCGCTTCTACCAATAGGAGCTCTACCCTCACCACCGCCATGGGGGTGATCTACCGGGTTCATTACACTGCCCCTTACTTGGGGACGACGGCCTCTATGTCGATTGCGACCAGCTTTACCTAAACTCAAGTTTCTGGCTTCAACATTACCGACCTGTCCAATAGTGGCGTAGCATTCTTTACGCAACATCCTGACTTCACTAGACGGCAGCTTTAGGGTGACATAGTCACCTTCTTTAGCTTGCACTTGAGCAGTTGCTCCGGCTGCACGGACAATCTGTGCTCCTCGCCCTGGGATCAGTTCAACGTTATGCACGTTGGTGCCTAAGGGAATATCCTTTAGGGGCAAGGCATTGCCTATTTCGATGGGAGAGTCAGGCCCAGATATAATGGATGACCCCACTTCCAAACCCACAGGATGCAGGATATATCGCTTTTCACCATCTTGATAGTAGAGAAGCGCAATCCTAGCATTCCGATTGGGGTCATACTCAATTGCTGCCACTTTTGCTGGAATATTGTGCTTATCCCGGCGGAAGTCAATTACCCTGTATAGACGCTTATGTCCGCCACCGCGATGGCGACAGGTAATGACACCGCGATTATTGCGACCTTTTTTACGATGCTTAGACTTGGTTAGGGATTTTTCTGGCTCAGTCCGAGTAATCTCAGCGAAGTCTGAGACAGTACCCTGACGAGTGCCTGGGGTGTATGGTCTATAGCTACGGATGCCCATAACAAGTATTTTTTACTTAGTTTGTCTTGACTAGTTTGTCTTGACTAGTTTGTCTTAACAATTGACAATCTACCAATTGGCAATTAACCAATTAAAAATTAACAATTAGCAATTAGCCAGTTTTATACGTCTGGGAATAGAGTAATCGAATCTCCTGGAGCTAGGGTGACAATCGCCCGTTTGTACTGGGTTTTGTAACCTACAAATCTTCCCACTCGACGCTTTTTACGTGGCGGACGTAGGGTATTTACTGCCACCACTTTCACTTCAAAAAGACTTTCAATCGCGGCTCTAATTTGTGGCTTTGTCGCTTTGATAATCACATCAAAGACATACTTGTTCTGCTCCATCAGTAGGGTCGCCTTTTCAGTCACAATTGGGCGAATCACCAAATCAGCCAGGTCACGGGGGTTATACTCAGTCATTGTAAACCTCCTGAATTTTAGCAAGAGCCGTGTTAGTGGTCACGATTTTATCAGCGGCTAGGATATCATAGGTATTCAAGTTGGTGGCATAAATCAACTTGACAGTTGCTAGGTTACGGACTGACAAATAAACCTTTTCTTCTGGCTGAGCTAGGATTAGGAGAACTTTTGACTCAGGCTCAATTCCCCAACGACCAATTGCTGCCACCAAATCCTTGGTCTTGGGTCGTGGTAGTTGCTCAGTAAATTCCTCTACCACAATCAAATCCTCTGCTCGACTCATAAACGCTGTTCTCAGAGCCAAGCGACGCTCTTTGCGGTTCATTTTCTGGCTATAGTCTCTGGGTTTCGGACCAAAGATTACACCACCACCACGCCATAGGGGTGAACGATTAGAACCAGCACGAGCACGACCGGTTCCCTTTTGTCGCCAAGGTTTGCGTCCTCCACCTCTAACTTCGGAACGAGTTTTTGTACAAGCATTGCCTTGACGAGCATTGGCCATTTGTCTCACCAGTGACCGGTGAACAATGTGGGCAGCGTTTTCTTCTTTGGCAACTCGCATCTGGAGTGTTGCCTGCCCTACTTCTTCCCCTTGCCAGTTTCGCACTGAACAATCTACCATTTGTTCTCTCCTTCTTAGCGAGCAAGCGTTTAGCAATTAGCTGTTAGCTTTTAAGCACTTAGGGGGTGCTAGTAGTAAAAATAAACAGTTACATATACATCAGGCTTACACCTAACGATGAGGGAGCTAATTGCTTTTTCGTTCTGACTAACGTCCGACTTTATTAGTGGGTGCAATGCTCAAGAGTGTCCCTGGTTTACCGGGAACTGCACCTTTAATCGCTAGCAAATTGCGCTCTTGATCTATCTTGACTACTTCAAGTTTGCGAATTGTCACCTTGGTACCGCCGTAACGACCAGCCATTTTCTTACCTGGATAGGTACGACCAGGGGTTGTCCCTGCTCCAGTGGAACCTGGAAGGCGGTGGTTTTTGGAACCATGAGCCATCGGTCCTCGCCTGAAGTTGTGACGTTTCTGATAACCCGCGAAGCCACGACCAATGCTTTTACCGCTGACATCGACAATTTGACCAATACTGAACATATCGGTATTGACTGGCTGACCCAGTTCAAAATTACTGGTATCATCCACGCGGTACTCACGTAGGTGGCGTAAGGGTGGGGCGCTGGACTTAGCCAAGTGTCCTATTTCAGGCTTATTAATTGCCTTAGGCTTGACTTGGTCATAACCAATTTGAATGGCATTGTAGCCATCTGTCTGGTTGGTTTTTATTTGGGTCACAGTGCATGGCCCAGCTTTGACGACGGTTACAGGAATCGCTCTTCCTTCATCATCGAACACTTGGGTCATACCGAGTTTGGTACCGAGGATACCGACAGACACTGGTTTCTCCTTTGTAGACATTGCAGCAGTCTGGCAGCAGGGATATTCAAGAACCTGAATTCCCTTTGTGCCACAAACCTGGTCATTATAAACCTGGTCACTATTTATAGTGGATAAACCTCTCCTCAAAAAATAAGCAGAGAGCCCACTTTTATCCAGCTCGGCATGATGGTCGAGCTAGATTCTCGTTCAATTGCGTTTACTGGTCAGAAAAGGCTATTAAACTCGCCTGACTTCGCTGGGACTTAAGTTGTTAATAACTCAGTATCCCTTGATCCACGAAAGTGTAAGCACTGATTGACCTAAAGCAGACCCAAGAACTGATTGGAGTTGTTTAAACCTAACTGTCTTTGACCTACTTTAGCCCTGATGCCAAAAAAAACACCTGATATGCTGTGTATATTGTCTTGCCTCGAACCTAATTCTCAGCCCACAGCACACCCAGCTATTCAGTTGCTGAGGAAGCAACTGTCATAATGCCACTATTATATAGTATATAGTATTTTGCTAAGGGTGTCTAGTTAGTTTGAGAATTAGTTTGACAAAAATTTGCTTGCTGTATGGATTTATGTGAAATCGGGGGATGCAATTGTCGTGCGTATGCAATTCTCGCGCGTATGCGTTCGCGTAGCGTAGCCCTTCGGGCTAATCGCATCGTCTCGCGCACCAGATCATTCACTCCTCATCCCATTCCCCAGACAACAACACACAATCCCCCACCTGCAATACTCCAGCTTCATCCACTGGATTATATAGTTTCCCTTGTCTACGCAACGCCTGAACCATCACATTGTATTGATGCTGGAGATCAATTGGCTTCATACCGACCAAACTTGAATTCTCTACCAAAGTTACCCAATGCTTAGATCCCTCACTAAGGAAACTGCGACTTTCGATCCAGTCTCTAAACGCTGCTAATTCTTCCGGTTCCCCAACAACTAGCAATCGATCCCCTGAACGCAACGTCATCTTACCTTGTGGGTAGTGGACAATATCATTACCTTGTTGAATTGTCAAAACTGTTACCCCAGTCACGTTACGGATATCTGTTGCTGCCAGAGTTACCCAATCTAGACGGGAAGTTTGACTCAAAGTCACCCACTCACTGTGGAGTTCTTCAGCAACATCAGTGATGTCTTGCTGCTTTGAATAGGTAGCTTGTTCAGGTCGTACACTCAAATAGCGGTCTTGGTGAATCCGATTGATCACCGACTGAATCATACCTTGGGTTTCTCCCAGTGCTACTAGCACATGGGCTCCCATTTCCAATGCTGCCTCAAATTCTGGTTGCACTACTTCCCGCGCCCCTAACTGGGTGAGTAGGTCAATTTCGCTATTTTTGTGAGAACGAGCCACAATATCCAGTCCTGGGGCAAACTTGAGGGCACGTTTGAGCAACAAGCGGGTACTGCCAGGATCGGGTAGGGCAATGGCTAGGGCTTTAGCTTTTTCTAGATGGGCTTTTTCTAAGACCAGTTCCGAGTGAGCATCCCCAAACATATAGGGAATTTTTTCATGTCTTAATCGTTGAATAGCAGCTTCGCTATTTTCAATCACTAGTACCTCATGGCCTTGATTGCGCAGGATGTTGACCAATACTCGCCCCACTCGTCCATAGCCAGCCACTACCACATGATTACAAATCGTTTCTGGAATTGACAAAGCTTTAGTGCCCTGAAACTGACGCAGGTAGTTTTTCAGAAACGGCAGATTTACCAGGTGGTCTGCTATTCGGGGAGACCATCTTAGCCACATGGGTGTCAGGACTAGGGTAATGGCTGTGGTTCCCACCAGGAGTAGATACTGATCCCTAGTGATAAATCCTAACTCAAAGCCAACCACCGCTAAGACAAAGGAAAATTCTCCAATTTGATTGAGACCAAAACTAGCAATAAAAGCAGTTTTAAAGGAATAGCCAAATTTCAGCACAATCGGTAGGATAATGGCTGCTTTACCCCCCATCACTAACATCACTAAACCGATAATTATGCCAAAGTTATCGAGCAGCACTTCCGGCTCAATGAGCATTCCTATGGATGCAAAAAATAGACATACAAACGTGTCTTTAAGGGGGATGATTTTGGCAACGGCTTGGTCAGCATAATCAATTTCAGCCATCATTAATCCTGCCACAAATGCTCCCATTTCAACGGATAGACCAAGTCCAGCAGTAATCAAAGCAATCCCTAAACACAGGGCAATTACTGTGATCAGAAATAGCTCACTGTTTTCAGTGCGGGCAATATATTTAATGAGATGGGGAACTATCCAGCGACCCGCTGCTAGAGCAGCAGCTAGAAACACCAACGCTTTGAGTAAAGCAACAACTAAAGCTGAGCCAATATCTGAGGGCTGCTGAAGGGCGGGGATGACGGCTAACATCAGACCTAAACTAAGGTCTTGAGCAATCAAAATTGCTAGCATCACTTGACCATGAAGGGTATTGGTTTCTCCTCTCTCCATCAGGGTTTTAAGAACTACTGAGGTGGAGGAGAGGGATATGATGAATCCGAGCATTATTCCCGGAGTTAATCCATCAACCCAACCAAGTCCATTGGCTAAAACTGCAACTAGGGTAATAGTGAGACTAATTTGCAGTAAACTCCCTTTCAGGACAATATCTTTAAATCGTTTAAGCTGGGATAGAGAAAATTCTACCCCATAGGTGAATAACAAAAAAACAATCCCAATTTCAGCTAGGGATTTGACTTGTTCTAATTCGCCTACGAGTTTAAGACCAAACGGACCAACCAATAAACCACTGGCTAAATAGCCTAAAAGTACAGGTTGACGTAGCCGATTGGCAAGGTAGCCTCCCAGAGCAGAAGCCCCTAGAACTGTGGTTAGATCCAGAATTAAATTGTGTCCTGAGGCCATGATTAGGAATGGGTAATCGGTTATTGGTCACAGGCTTCATACCTGGGGGTTTTCCCTTGTGCCCTGATTTTTGGGTAACCTACTTCACCTGAACTAAGCAACTTGGGCATCAAGGAGTTGGTAAGGAAGGCTCAAAGTACTCTACCCACCTGATAATTTTTTCAGTTATCTTATGACGGTAGAGATTTCCAAGAACTATGGCTTTAGAACAGTGTAACGTTTGTGGGTCTTTAACCAGCACCAACGATGAAATTTGCCTCAGTTGTGGTTATCCAGCTAAAGGTCGGCCAAAGTTAGTTTTTTTCAAGTGGACTGCTATCGGTGTTGCTGTAGTATTTGCTCTGTTTCTCGTACTAGGGGTAATTAACAAAGTTGAGCAACACCTCAACTCTCAACCTTCGACACAGATAGACCGGTAAGATAGACCGATAAGATAGGGTTGGGTTATCAGTCTATCTGTGTATAAGGGAAGCCGTGCCAGCGCGCAGCAGACACAGGGCGCAGCAGACACAGCGCGCAGCAGATACACATGTACTTAGTTAGAAGTTGGCGGACTAATCAGACCATTAGCTGCACCAAATAGATTGATGGGATTTTTGCCATCGGTAATCAAAACACTCTGGATACCAAGTGCTTCTAGAAGTCTTGCCTGCATTTCCGGACCTGCTTGTGCGATCGCTTGAATGGTTTGAGGACCAATCGCTTCTACTTTCTGTCGGTATTCTTCACTCTTAATGTGAGCCATACGCTCAGCTTTGGCAATCTCTAGGTTACTCAAACTCTGTTGATGGGCTAATTCAGCTTCCTGACGTGCTTTGAGTTGAGCTAACTCGATTTCATTGCGAATCCGAGCCGCCTCGGCTTCTTGCTGAGCCAAGTTAACTGCTAATTGTCCTTGAATCTGAGCCGCTTCAGCCTTAGCTCTTGCTTCTGCTGTTGCTTGACCTGTAGACTCAATGGCTATATTTTCTGCCTGTAATTCTAGAAGTTTTTTCCGTTCTGCTTCTGCTGCACTTTGATCCAAAATTACTTGCCTTTCCAACCTGGCTTTCGCTTCTTGCTCAATCCGTTCCGCATCTTGCCGTGCAGCAGCTTCTTGAGCATCAGTAGTAATTTGAATCGCTAGCTGGACTGACTTTTGCAAGCTCCTTAAGGTTTCTTCATCCACTGGCTCCACTGACTGAATGTCAATATTGGTAATTACTAGGTTATTGGCTCGGAAACGAAATTCATCTCGAATATGACCTTCTTCATCAGTGCCAAACACCGCCAGTCGGATAATCCGGGCTGAATTGCGGTGAAATTCATCAAATTTTTCCCCTGCTACAGCACCCCGCACTCGGGATGCGATCGCTTTACAAGTATCTCCCACAAAATCAGGTACTTGAAACAGTCTAGCTGCAGTTTGTTCATCGTGTCTGTCCACATCAAAGTACCAGTTATAGGACAGCTGTAGCTGTAATCTGGTATGGTCTGCTGTCTCTACGGTAAAGATATCGGTCATAAAATCAGGACCGAGTAATAAGGCTAAGGATTTAATTACATTAGGTCGTTTGGGCTTGCTACCTGACAAAGAAAGCACAGTAAAGGCTTCATCTGGTTCGAGCATCACCAAGTCCGGTCCAAATACAGTTCTTGCAGTTCTGTTTTTATAATCATGAAGTTGTACAGCAGCATTTTGAGGAATATGAAACACAACTGCTCTAGTCTTATCCCGTTGGGATAGACGTTGGCGTACTCCTGATTTTTGCTCGGACTGATCCCCTCCAGCTACAGAATCCTGACCACGTCCAGACAATGGGTCTATTTTTTGCATCAACAGTTCCTCAACTACCGATGGCAGTTCTTTTTCCCAAAGCTTCTCATAGGGAGTGAGCATATAAGCCTGAGGACCACCGACCAGTTTGAGTTCACCAGTCTGAATATTACGCACATAGATACCTTCATTCTTATCAAGGGGAATCGCTTGACGCTTCTCAACCACTTCCACTTCCACACGGGGAATATAATCTTGTGGCCCAGCAATCATCCATAAATCCCCTGGTTGATGAGTAATGACCTGGTCACCTTCCCCTTCATTAAACGCTTCTTTGGCTCGAAGCAACAGTGCTTCGAGCTCACTGAGAACATAGATGTTTTGGATACCATTCTCCAAGGATTCACCGGGATGCAAGAAAAATGATGTTCTCCCCTGGCGAACCTCTCGCATACCGAGCTGAGGTTTTCCAGACTCATCAATGGGGTCAACCACAATACACCATTCGTGATCGCTGAGGGTAGTAATCGTGACTTCTCCCACTACATCTTCATAAACATCGGGAATATGAATTTCTGCATCTTCAAAGGTGACCAACCATTCATCTCCAGCTTTACGCTGACGACCAAAAATATCAGTAAAGGTGCGTTTAGCTTTCAGATGTAATGCTTTTTGTTCTGTCAAAATGTAAGCATTAATAATGCCAATTACTTCTTCATCCACACCAGGTAAATAGGCTCCTTCTTCTCTAACCAGCCATTCTTCACCTGCTCTACGTCTATTGCTTTGACGATCGGTGCAATTCTGCCGTGCTAACAGGTGTAAGGCTTGGTTAGGTTTAATCACCTCAGCTGTGACTGTCTCAACTACTTCCACCTCCACCCGGGGAATATAGGTTCCAGGTCCTTCAAACAGCCATTCATCACCTGCTAAACGGTTAATTGTTTCAGTCTGGGTTTCTCCATCAACTATTCTCGTAACCGTATCGGTAAAATCCCGAATTGCTCTCAGACGCAGTGCTTGATTGGTCTCGACTACTGCCAGTTGCGTGACATCCCCTACCAGTTTCTCGTTTGGATAAAGGGGAAACGGATCTTGCGCGAAACGAATTTCCAGATCACCGTAGCGCAGTCGAATTTGACCATGCTGATCAGCAATGGGTTGACCGTCTTCATCCCGGAGTAATGGATTAGCCACCACACAATAATATCGAGGCGGCACAATAATCATCGGTTCAGGTTTTAAGATCAGCCGCTCGTGATCCCGAAGGGTAATGGTTTGAGGACCAACCTCCAGTCGCGTAACACCAGTATTGTTGTCTAGCACATGAATAAACTGTTGGGGCTTGATGCGAATCACTTCACTAGTTGTTCTAGGCACTTCCATTTTCTTCTCTGTTTTACGCTCAGTTGTATTCATAGTCTCGGTCTAATCGAACTAGATTACTAAGTTGCCTTCATCGGTCGTAAGTAGTCATACACAATGAAAGTTGACTGATCAGATAAGGGAATAGGGAACGGCGAACCGAGAACATAAAGGGGTTGAACAACGTTAAGGGTTTCAACACAGTTAACAGTATTTATGTTCAGGTAATTAGATACGGTCTTGTGCCTATAGAAATCCCAAGTCAGTTGTGAGCAGAATTTTTTACCAAGGGAGCTTCGGATCAGTAAATCTCAGGATTCATCTAGGATTGCTATAGTTCATGGTTTATCCCTAAAGCCTAATCAACAATCAACTATTTTGTAACCTGACAGCAAAGGAACTCGCTATAAAACTAAAGTAACCTTTCTTTTTCTGTTCTGCCAAAATAACCCAAACTCGTTATGAATACGTTGAGTTTATTGAGTTGGGAGCAATTTCATCAAACCCCTGGGATAGAAGATGTGATTGCTGATCAGAACATTAACGATGAGGGATTAGGGATTAAGCAACCTTAGATTAGGCTTGATCGCATTAAGTACTAAAACTAGTAACCATTAATCATTAAGCCAACCCATTTAAATTAAATTAAACTTTTTTTTACGATATACTTATGATAAGTAAGAGCTCAAAATAAATAAATTATGGTGCATACTATGAATCGTGATGAATTCCTAAAACGCTACGAAGCTGGTGAAAGAGATTTTTCTGGTATTAATTTGAAAAAGGCTAACTTAAAAAGTACTAATTTCAAGGGTGTTTGTCTAAAAAATGCGGACTTGAGTAATGCTGATTTAGAGGAAGCTACTTGGGATGATGTAGATCTAAGTCATGCTAACTTGAGGAATGCTTACCTATACGAAACCACTATCGAAAATTCTAACCTTACTAAGGCTAACTTGAGTCATATAGTAGCCTCTGAATCAACCTTGGAAAACTGTGATTTTAGTGGTACTGATCTGAGTTATGCGGATTTATCTGTAATCTATATAGCTACTAGTAAGCTCAGGGATGCCAATTTTAGTTATGCTACCTTATGTGAGGTTTACGTAGGTGATTCTGACCTGAGCAATGCTAACCTCAGTTATGCCCGTATGCTAGGGGTTGATGGCTGGAAAAAAGCTGACCTGAGTAGTATAAATTTTACCAAAGCTATCTATACGTCATACACTGAGTTTCCGACTGGATTTAACCCATCAAAAGCCGGAGCAATCTTTATTTGTGCCGAGGCTGACTTAAGCGGTTTAGACTTGAAAAATGTCAACCTAGGTTATGAAGAACTGTGTGGCGCTAACCTTAGTCATGCTAATTTGAGTGGTGCAAGACTGTATAATACTGACTTGAGAGCCGCCAACCTAAGTTATGCCAATTTAGAAGGTGTTGACTTTCATGATGCTGATTTGAGTGAGGCTAATTTCAGCCATGCTAATCTTAAAAAGGCTAAATTAGCTAAGGCTGACTTAAATGATGCTATTTTCTGTAACACTATTATGCCTAATGGCAGGATTAAAAATAATAATTGTTAGCTAGATCAATCCAGCTCAGTGAGAAGATAATTATTGGTAATGGGTAATGGCTAATTTTGATTACTCCCGTACCATTGGCTTTCCTTATCAAAGCAGTGATTTTCTTTTCCTTAGACCATTCTTTGAGGCGTTGCTTAATAATGGAATGATTTGAATAGTTTTGTGGAATGGGCATCTTGCCCGTTCCTGACGGTGCGACCCGTGGCGAATTTAATTCTTAATGGGTCAAGCGCACCGGATCTTTTTGGGCAGGCAGGATGTCCACCCCACTCATATTCATTGATTGATTCAGCAACGCCACATTTTTAGCCAATCATACCTTAATTCAGCAACGCCAAATTTCTCAATTGCGCAGAATCAACCGTTGCCGATGAACATGCAACAAACGAAACTCCCGCTGCGCCACCTGCTCCAACATATAAATAATGTGCTCTGGTCGCAACATCGTGCCATCATTCAAACAACTCCCCACATACCGCAAAACCACCCCAGACTCCGCAACCTCCTCTTCACCATCTTTGGATTTTTGGGGTTCGATCACCTCGAAGTCAAATAAGCGATCGCATAAATTCACCCACTGCTTCTTCCCCGACTTCGTAAACCGCTCCCACCAAATTTCCTTACTACCTTTGATTGCTTCAATCCAACCCTGCCACTCTTCCCAAGACGCTTCTGATATTACCTCAACTCGAATCAAATACTCAGCTCTCTCCAACAGCTGAGTTCCCGCAGGTTCCTTCAAATCCACTGCTTCAACCCCATACACCGGAATCTCTTTAGGCAACTGAGACACCAGCCTTTCCCTAAACTCCTCAACTGGCATTTTCTCAGTTAACTCAAACTCCACAATCTCCCCACTGCTAGACGCTCCCAAGGGCAACGCATTAGCAATCATAATCCGAGCATTAGCCCGAAACCCCCCACTATATCGAATTGGCAGTGACGCCCGTCTTACTGCTCTCTCAAACAGACTTGCCAAATCCAGATGACCCAACAAGGTCATATCCCCCAACTTCCCAAAGCAAACCCGCAGCCGCTGATCCTTATTAGTATTGGGTTTAAAGTGACCAGCAAATTGCGGAATCTGTGGCGGCTCAATCACTACATTATGACCAAAATCAATCCCACACACACCACAGTGAGAACACCCATCAAAGGAACAATCCGGTACCGTTGCTGCATCTAACGCCCGTTGTAAATCTTCCTTGAGCCAATTCTTATCAATTCCCGTATCAATATGATCCCAAGGCAAGGGAGCATCAAGGGCGTTAAGGGTTGACGGTTGAAGGTTAGCTGGTTGAAGGTTAGCTGGTTGAAGGTTAGAAGGTTGAAGGTTAGAAGGTTGAAGGTTAGAAGGTTGAAGGTTAGAAGGTTGAAGGTTAGTTGGTTGAAGGTTAGTTGGTTGAAGGTTAGCTGGTTGAAGGTTAGTTGGTTGTCGGTTAGTTGGTTGTCGGTTAGTTGGTTGTAGGTTAGCTGGTTGTAGGTTAGCTGGTTGCTCTGAACTTTCAACCTTGGCCTTTTGGCCACGCTTCGCGAACAACCTTCCAACTTGCAACTCTTCTACACCCGCCATCACGTTCCATTCGCCATTTTCTACTTGGCGATATTTCCAGGTCAGACCTGATGAAGCGATCGCATTTTCCCAAGCAGCAAATGCCCGATCCAAGCTTTCCATCCAGGAGTCCATCCCTGCCCCCAATTCCCAAGCACGGCGCACCACCGCACTTAAGCGTCTGTCACCCCGTCCCACGAAATCTTCCATGGCCGAAATCCGAACATCGGTGTAATTAACCTTCACCCCCCTGATCTGACCAAATACTTGTTTGAGTAATTCCTGCTTGCGTTCAAACTCCGAAGTCGATACGGAATGCCACTGGAATGGGGTGTGAGGTTTTGGGGTAAAATTAGAAACAGTTATGTTAAACTTAATGGTTTTTCTGCCTTTAGCACGGCACTCCTGCTGCAACCAACGCACCGTTTCCGCAATCCCCAACACATCCATATCCGTTTCACCGGGCAAACCAATCATAAAATAGAGCTTGACTTTCTCCCAGCCTTGCTCAAATGCCGTCTTTACTCCCCTGAGCAGTTCTTCATTAGTCAGTCCCTTATTAACAATATCCCGCATCCGCTGAGTTCCTGCTTCTGGGGCAAAGGTCAAGCCACTCTGCCGATTGCCCCCTAGGATATTGGCAATATTCTCATCAAAGCGGTCTACCCGCTGACTCGGTAGGGACAAGGAAATATTCTGATCCTTAAGACGATTTTTGATTTCCATCCCCACCGCTGGTAGAGCCAGGTAATCCGAACAACTCAGGGATAGAAGGGAAAACTCGTTATACCCTGTAGCACGCATCCCTTGTTCAATAGCTTCCACCACTTTTTCTGGTTCCACATCCCGCGCTGGTCGAGTCAGCATCCCAGGTTGGCAGAAGCGACAACCCCGAGTACAGCCCCGTCGCACTTCGATCTTGAGTCGGTCATGAACCGTTTGGATATAGGGTACTAGTCCAATAGCATAGGCAGGCATCGGTGTAGCCACACGCCGCAAAATCCGCTTCGGCACATCAGGGCGGTTGGGTTTAACTGAGCCATCCTCAGTCATATCATAGAATTGGGGGACATACACCCCTGGTATCTGAGCCAAATCCAGGAGTAACGCTTCTCGACTTAAGCCAGCTGCTTTGCCTTCTTCGATTACTAAGCCAATCTCTGGCAACAATTCTTCCCCATCGCCAAGATCAACAAAATCTAAGAAATCAGCATAGGGTTCAGGATTCGATGTCGCCGTTTGTCCACCTGCAAAAATTAGGGGTATTTCCGATATATCAAACTGAGCACGGTCTTTCCAGGTCAGGGGAATTCCTCCCAAATCCAACATTTCCAAGATGTTGGTTGCCCCTAATTCATAGCTAAGGCTAAAGCCAATAATATCAAAATCTTTCAGAGGTCGCCGATTCTCGACAGCAAACAGAGGGGTTTGAGTGGAACGTAATTTAGCTGCCAAGTCTGGGGCAGGTAGATAGGCGCGATCGCATAATTGCCTAGGTTGATAATTCAATATATTGTAGAGGATGATATGGCCTAAGTTAGAAGCCCCCACTTCATAGATTTCTGGATAAGTCAATACCCAGCGTACCTCAGCTTCTTCCCAAGGTTTATGGACTGCTCCCAACTCGTTACCTAAGTAACGGGCTGGTCTGTTGATGTCTGGTGTTAATATTTCCTCTACAGTGATTGCCATAGAAACTTTATTACTGCTTTCAATGCAGTTAACCCTGATCCACCTTTGATTTTATCAGTACTCAGGCTAGAGATAAGGGGGTGAAGGTGGATGAAGTGAGGGAGATAATAACCACCATACTTCTTAACTGGTATTTCCCTATCTCCTCCCATCATCATCGCTGTAAGCACTTAATCTTCCCAAGATTTCCTATGATTTTGCTGCACTCAGAGCCATTGAGTTAGCTTCCCAACCTACTCCAACCCCCTAGAGGGCTGTAGCAAAAGCCTCATGGCTGTCAAAAATCTCAAACACCCCATCTAATTTAGTTAGCTCCAGCATAATTCGAATTGAAGGAGCTACGGAGCAAAGACCAAAGCGCCTCTCTAGACTTCTTGCTAGCTTCAGACCATGAATTAAGGCCATTAAGCCAGCACTGTCGAGAGACTCTAACTGATGCATATCAACCAACAAAGCCGAATCCTCAGCAGCCACCACAGCTTCTGTCAACTGACTTTTAAACTCAATTGCATTAGAAGCGTTAATATGACCGGAAGGTTGAATAATTCTTAATTTTGCACTCAGGGTCGCCTGTGTCATGAGTAGACTCCTCACTTGGTCAAATCCAATAAAATTTTATAGAGAATATATTGAAGATAGTATGGAATTTCGCTAATTCCATACCACTTCTGATAGACTTTGCCGAATCTTTACAGATTGCTAATGGTTTTTGAAATCTTCATTAAACTTACCATCAAAATGTATCATATATTACTTTTTTTCAAGTTAAGTAATTTATTTTTCATTTCCGATGGTCTAAGTTGCTAAGAGCATGGCTCAGTTGATGCCTATAAGTAGGGATTAAATTTTAATAATTTTTGTTACGTTAACTAAATAGAGCTGCCCTGACATAGAAATATAATACTTTTTGTTATAGGCTTGAGCCAAATGTTTAGCCTTAGATAAGTATAACGTTAACTAGGGTGTAGAGGCAAGTAGTACTAAGCAGTATGTCCTTATAACTGCCTTAGGTGCGCTTGACCCATTAAGAATTAAATTCGCACCTATTGGTGCGCGCCTCCAAGGGCGAATAAATCGCCCTTGGGTCGCACCTATTGGCTTTGCCAACGCTACGCGAACGGGTCGCACCTAAACTTCAATACCTCTAACCCTTGAAACGGCATAGCTTCTTCCGTTGAGGTTAAGCTTTCTGAGTTAAGTCCAAAAGGCATATAATATATATGTAATATATATGTCAGAGAGTACCAATCCACCTCATCAGTGATTTAGATCACATCCCAATAAGATAAAGATCACTATAGTGGCTAGTAATTTCAGAAGACAATAAAGTTATATGGAATTGTGGGTAAGTAATTGTGAAAACTACATTTGTTATTCGTCAACTAGTAGAAAAAGCCCTCTATATTAGGAAATTGACTCCTGATATAGAAAATGCAATTAACTACGAACTAACTCAAACTGGTTACATCTCTGATGTGGATTACGAAGCACTGGAATTATTAATGTCTGAGATGGATGCTGGTCGTGTACAGCTAGTTCCGAGTCACTAGAAAAAGTGGTTATAAACTAAGGCTAGACCAGCTCGGAGGCTTGGTAACTACTCCATGACTTTTAGCCATGACTTTTAGCCATGACTTTCAGGGTTGGGGCAAGCTCTGACAGCTACATGTGGCAAAACCCCTACAACTTTAGTTTACTCTCCTAAGGGGTCTGACTTGCTACTGCTTGAGTCGTGATCAGATCACCATTGAGTTGGCAAAGTCCTATTACCGATTAACCATTAAAAAAACTTAAAACTTTTCAGGATAAGCTTGCCAAACTGCACAGATAAAATAACTTAGTTGCTGGCGAGCATCAGGGTCACTTTCTACATTGACATCAGGGTCATCTAACCGAACCAAGAGGGGAATTACTTCAGTGTCTAAGGCTAGTCGTAATAAACTCGCTGGCCAAAGTAAATCCGGTCCAGAGCGTAGGTCGTAAAGAGTAAGCTGTTCAGGGAGTTCCACTGGCACAGGCTCTTGACTATGCAAGGTGACCAATATCATAGAACGCACCCAACACATTTGTCGCGATGACACAAATTCGATCACTTCAGCGTATAAACGAGTATTGTCATGCTCTAAACAAATAATCTGATGAGGCTGGAACTCGTAAACCAAACTCCTTGATAGGTCTTTATTCACCAGGCATCAATTCCTAAATTGAGTCATTGCGATACAATATAATGTTCATATTACCAGTTTGGTTAACGGGGGTATTAGACCCAGATTTGCCATGACTGGAAGTCAGAGGCTGTCTCACTGCTCATCTTTGCTATGATGTATTAATTCAACTTAGTCTCAATAGATTTAATACCATAGCATAGATTATGAAAGTCCAAGTTTCAGTCGTGTTTAGCAATCCCGTGGATTTCGTTAATTTTTCTCATCAGGCACTGCCTCGATTTTGCGTCGATCTGCCTTTTAAACCTCGCGCTATCCCAGTTGAAGAACTGTTGCCCAACGTCCCTATGATTGATAGCAATTCAGACGATTGGACAACAGACCTGCCCTTCGAGCAAATAGAATACAAGGAAGAAGGAGCAGAGGAATATGCCAAAATGGTAGTAGTAGTGGAAATCCCACAGGATGATATGCCCTTGTTTGAAGATGTAGTTAAGTCGTTTGGGGGAAAGATTATGCCATCAGAGGGGTTGGATGTAATGGACATGTAGTGGACATGTAGTTTACACCCCATATCTTACCCATAACCTGGCTTGTAGATCATAGAAATTCCTTGTTAATCTTGATCGAAAATTCAAGACTATCACAAAATATGTTTGAAGGAAAAATAGTCTGGAATACACAAGGAATGAAATGACCTCTAAGCAGGATAAACCTGAGGTGGCTAAAATCCTCGAACCATTCAAACTCGCATTGGCTGAGCATCTGAGTAACCCTGATGTTGTCTTAGACGAGGTACTGGCATGGACTGGCTCTCAGCCTTTTTTGACCCAGAAGCTTTGTCAAGTTATCCTTGACTCTAAATCTCCCATCCCTGTTGGTGAGGAAGCTCTCAAAGTCGAAGAACTAGTCAAAACTCACTTCGTTGAAAATTGGGAAACTCAGGAAGCCGCTGAACTTCTGCAAGATATTCGTAGTTTCTTGCTCGAAGAACAATTCCTGCGGCTATATCAGAAAATTTTGCAGGGAGTCATGATGGCAAATGACAGTTGGGAACAAAAAGTGTTGCTCAACTCCGGTGTGGTGATTAACCAGGGGGGAAATTTAAAAGTTTCTAACCGTATTTATGAGGTTGTTTTTAATCACAGCTGGGTAGCTCAAGAGTTAGCACAGTTGACCAGTACAGACTATTGGTTGGCATCTGAGCTGACGACAGATGCTACTGATCAAGCCATCGCCATTGCTTTTCCTAACCTACCAATCACCCCAGTTACTCAAGACCAAGATCTCACAACTGACCAGCCTAAACACTCAGAGCTGACAACTGATGAACCCAAACACCCAGATCTAACAACTGACGAGCCCAACCAATCAACTGTAGTACCTTTAGAGCCAGACCAAGCCACAACCTTGGCTACCTCATCAGCTAGCAGAATCCCATCACCCATTAGTTTTTGGGGTGGCTTGATCGCCTTGTTTCTAGTCATTACCTTTGGTGTATTTCAGTGTACTAGTGCTAGAAGAGCAGACGATCAACTAAAAAACCTTGCTTCTGAGGACATATGCAGACGCCAATTTACTACCAGAAAAGAACAAATAGAGCAACTTAGAAAGATAAAGAGTCAAAATAGTGCTTTTCCCAAGCTATGTCAGTCAATGTTAGATCAATTGCAGTTTTCCTATGCTATAGAAGAGCTCGCTAGTCAAGGTGAATTCAAGCAAGCTACTATAAATCTTTGTAAAGTATCAGAGCGTTACTACCAGTTTAAACAAAAATCTCTTCCACGTTTTTTCCGTCGATGGGATAGGAATAATGAGAATTATGCTAATTGGTTGAGAAACTATCTAATAAAATTAGATTGTCCAGCTGCTAAATATTTGGGGTAATCAATTGTTAAATTGTTAAATTGTTAAATTAAATTGTTAAATCAGTAGTTGTGGCAACAGGGAACAGGGAATAGGAAATTCATGCATGGATTTTTAGCAAACAGTTAACTAAATAACTAATTAATTTAACTAATTAATCTAACTTAATAGACTGGTTTTAGTCAATAAAAATTTATTTTATTGCCTACTTTTAAAGACTTAGCTATTTACTGATAAGCCAGATTCTTCTAAGGATTATAAAAAACTCCATCGCTACCACTGATTTCTTCTTCCAAAGATACCCTAATTCCTCGACGAGCAATTTCAAAAATAGTTAAGATAAATTCTCCCAATTGAAAATATTGGGTTTGACGTAATTGTTTCCTATGGCGTTGTTTGCCGCTAATCCGCTCATTGATATGGCTTGCATAATATAAAATTAGGCTAACTAATAGCCAACCTAATAAACTCAATAGAGCTGTTACAATGATAATAATCAGCCAGCCTAAGAACTGACACAACACTTGTAATAATGGATCGTCATATACATCAAGTTCCGAGTACAACAGAGAACTATTGCTACTAAAGATTCCTAAGGCAATCGTTCCCCAAAATCCACAGAAAAGGTGAACAGGAATCGAACCTACGGGGTCGTCAATTTTCCAAACTTGTAGAAAATATTCGCCTAAAAGGACAAAAATACCGCTGATAGAGCCAATTATAAATGCACTTTTGATATCTACAAAAGCAGCTGAGGCTGTAATTCCCACCAACCCACCTAAAATGCCATTGATAATTGAGGCTAGACTGGGTTTTCCCAGGATAATTGGACTAAAAAATACGCTGGATATTCCACCAGCTGCTGCTGCCATCATGGTAGTTGTGATGGTATTAGCTACATAATCGAGATCCTTTGCTGAGCCACCATTAAAACCAAACCAGCCCAGCCAAAGAATTAAGCAGCCTAAGGTGGCTAAACCCAGATTATCGGCAGAGAACTTTTCAGTTTCGAGACCTTCATATCTATCTGTTCTTAAATTGTAGCCAAAACGACCTTGTCGTGGCTTTAGTAGCCAAGCCCCTACCAAGCCAGCCATACCACCAACACTATGGACTACAGTTGAACCCGCAAAATCATGAAATTTTAGCGCCTTGGCTAGCCAACCATAGTGTCCCCAAACCCAGTGACCGGTTACGGGATAGATAAAACCAACCAGGAAAAAACTAAATAGGAGAAATGCCCAGAATTTTACCCGTTCAGCAACAGCTCCTGAAACAATAGTGGCTGCAGTTCCAGCAAAGACTAACTGAAATAAAAATAGAGCCGCAAAGGAGCGATTAGACCAATCTTGATTGAGACAATTAAATCCTGATTCTGGAAAACCAAGATTTCCAAATTGGGGAAAGGGAAGATTAAAAAACAACCCCTTTTGACCCACTAAACTTAAACTATTATTTTCTCCTGGAACACAACTGTAAGTGATGCCATCACCAAACATTAAGCCAAAGCCAACTAGCCAAAAGGCTAAGGCTGATATACAGAAAACTATCAAATTTTTAGCCAAGACATTAGTCGCATTTCTCCGTCTACATAACCCGGCTTCTAACATGGCAAAGCCAGCATTCATAAAAAAGACTAGAAAAGATGAAACTAACAACCAGATAGTAGACAGGTTAGTGAAATTATTCGTGTTACTATCTTGTGCTACTGCTACACCAAGCCATCCCAGCAGGATGGTAATAGCCAAAGATAGGCAGAAGTACCAACGGCTCGGTACCCGGATGATTTGGTGTTTTAATCTCTTGTACTTATGTCGAGACATCAAAGCAAGCTTTCTAGTTTTTTGACACTCCCCGGTCGCGCATACGCGGGGATTCTTCATTCAACGAGCCAGCTTGCTGAACCTGGCCGGAACCAAGAACAGTAGAGGCCGATTCTCCTGAAGCGTTTAGATATTTTAAGATCCAGGTTCCGGTGTGCCCCACCGTACCCAAGGCTTTCTTAAGGATGTTTATTGCGGCGTTGTGGTCTCTATCTAACTGACAACCACACTTGCACGTATGAGTCCTAGTTGATAGGGACTTTTTAACTTCTTCGCCACAATTGGAACAGTTTTGGCTGGTATATGCAGGATTTACTGCAACTGTTACCTTTCCGAACTTGGTGCCAAAGTGCTCCATCCATTTCCTAAACTGATACCAACCTGCATCATTAATAGACTTAGCGAGGCAGTGATTTTTTACTAGGTTCTTGGCTCTTAAGTCGACCTAGGCGACCAGATCGTTAGAACAGATTACGCAGCGCGCCGGAGACGAAACCTTAGAATAAAGAAGCCTTAATAACAAAGATTTAACCCTTTTATGCATAGCCGACTAACCATAAAGGCTTCTTTATTCTTACGGTAACTTCGTTCCCAGTCTCTTGGCGTTCTCTTCACGTTGCCTACTTATCTTAAGGTGCTGTCTGCCTAGTCTATTAACTGCTTTATTTCGATTGGATGAGCCTTTCTTCTTGCGAGAAACTCGACGCTGGTAGAACTTAAGGCGTTTTTCTCCCGTTCTGTAAAAGCAGGGATTTGGTTCAGTTTTTCCAGCGGAATCAGTGTAAAAATATTTTAGTCCAACATCCAAGCCGATAGCTGTCCCACTTGGCTCTAGTTCCTCTTTGATATCAACTGAAACACAAAACTGGACATAATAACCATCAGCCCGGCGAACTATACGGACTCGCTTTATTTCCTTTTTATCCAAGCGCCACAAGTCCCATCTACCTTTAAGCTTAAGCTTCCCAATACCCTTTTTATCACTAAAGGTGATTGACTTCTTGTCAGGGGATAACTTCCATCCAGACTGTTTATACTCCACTGAGCGGCAGTTTTTCTGGAACTTAGGAAAACCTTTCTTTCCAGGTACTTTTTTCTTGCAGTTATCAAAGAATCGAACAATTGATGACCATGCTCTTTCAGCACTAGACTGACGAGCAGTAGAGTTTAATTCATTAGCAAAAGGAAAGTTTTTAGCAAGGACTGCACTGTACTTATTAAGGTCAAATTTGTTGACCCCTTTATTTTCCATCCAATACCTGAGGCAGCTATTACGGATGAACTGGACTGTCCGGATAGCCTCGTTGATCCCAGAGTATTGATGTTTTTTTCCTTTCGCCTTGAACTCTAAAATGATCATCAGCTTCTTAAAGTTACCGTAAGAATAGGGTCGCCTTATAACAACAGTTTTAACCCTTTTTCCATAGCCGACAAACCATAAAGGCGACCCTATTCTAAGGTTTCGTCTGGGACCTAAACTGTTCACTCCCTTATTTTACAACATCCAGACTAAAATTCCGGATTTTCCTGAAATATTTTTCTAGGCGCGTCAAGCCGCTGTGAGCCTTCATCCCCGGTCATTAGACACGGGGTTTTCGGCTTTGGGGGATTTTTATAAAAGGACAGAGATTTACGCGAATCTGTTCACAGCAGAAGCTGAGCCATCTTCTAGCTTTGAGTTAAAAGGAAGCTGAGCCTCTGAGTTCGCTAGTTCTTGAAAATGAATAACTTCTTTACGGGGATCAGCATGACTGACTTTGACGTGTAAGCGATCGCCTAATTGAACCGAACGCTGGAAACGCATGGGCAATTCTAGACCTAACTCTTCTAGGAGAATGTTGCCCTTATTCTCGTTTTCTCGCCACCAACTGAGTACTAATACTTGCCAAACCTGATTCGGGTTACGCCGCAAATATTCCAATCCCCAATATTTGTTGGTATCACGTTCTACTTCACTAGCATCCTTAGCTGTTCTGGTTACACTCTGCATCGTTTCGAGCAAATCTTCAGCTTCAAAGGGTAGGGGGTCACCCCGTAGATGAGCTTTCAGCTGGAAATGAGTCATTAAGTCAGTGTAGCGGCGGATCGGAGAGGTTACCTGGGTGTAAGTTTCCAAAGCCAAACTAGCGTGGCGTGTTGGGGTAATGCTCATTTCGCTTCTAGGCATACACCGACGCATGGCACAGAACCGCACTGGACCGGCTGGCAATAGCAGCAGTTCTTCTTGGGATGGAAGTTCTGGCTGGGGTTGTCCTCGGAATGGTAGTGGAATTTGGTGCGCTTGACCATAGCGTCCAGCCACTTCACCTGCCAGAATCATCATTTCTGCCACCATTTGCCGTGATGGTGAATCTTCTAACACCTCAATGGTAATTTGGTCATCATTTCCCACCTTGATTACCGACTCTGGCATATGGATGCTAATCGCCCCCTGAGACTTGCGCCACTTTTGCCGACGCACAGCCAAGTTAGCGATCGCAAACAGTTCTGTTTCTGCCTGTACCCCTAACTGCAACATTTCATCTACATCTTCATAAGTCAGGCGATAGGTGGGTTTAATCAGGCTGGGGTGAATCTGATAGTCATAGATGGCACCATCTTGATCCAAGATCACGCCAAAACTGAGTGCGCCACAGACTTGACCTTGAACCAAACTCATTGGACCAGTTGCCAGTTCCGATGGGAACATGGGAATCATGCCCGTGGGTAGATATATGGTGGTACTACGCCGTCGTGCTTCTAGGTCAAGATTATCCCCTGGCATTACCAAGCGGGTTGGGTCAGCGATGTGAATCCACAGACGCTGAGTGCCATCCTCTAGATCTTCTATACTCAAACCATCATCTATTTCTTGGGTACTTTCATCATCTATGGTGTAGAGTTTCAGATGAGTTAAATCCAAGCGATCTGAATCTGGGTCAGTAGGAGGATTTGCCAGGTATTGCTGGGTCAATTCGAGTACCTCACGACGAAATTGAGTTGGGATTTTATGACGCAGCAAGTACTTCTGGTGAGGACGCCACAAACCCAAATTTATCAATAAATCGAAGGCATTTTCTGGGTTTTGAGGGCGTTTTAGTGCTTCCAGAGTTTCCTGAACTGCACGAGATGGTTTATCTGGTTCACTAACGAACCGTTCTAGAGCATCAAAGCGAGTGCGATCGCTATCAACCCACTCTACTTGCTCACCCCCTAACTTTTGCTGTACTCGCTTCAAAAATTCTTCTTGTTCCTGGTGCTTTGATTGAGCCGCTGCCAGTTGATGCTTGATTTCAGCCACCATGCTAGCGGAGCGGGGTTCATAGGTTTGTGCTTTTTGTTTAAAATAGATTTTGTCTTCAAACAGAATACAGTGTGCCGCATAGCACTGGGGTGGACTTTGCTCAGAAAATAATAACTGTGCCATGTCAGCACAGGTAACCGCCTCTCCTTCTTCCACCAGTAATTCCCAAGCTAATTCTAAGCTATCTGGGTCTAGATAGGGTTGTACTCGAGCAATAAACTCTGGTATTTGTGATGGCTCATAAGTAGAATCTGCCACTGTGTAGGTGACTTGTCGAGGATGGAGCTTGTGCAGTTTCCCCCGTTGATCCAAAGCAATCAAGTGGTTCTTGCCCTCTGGACGATCGACAACAGCGAGATGGCGTTCTCCTTGTAAGCGAAATTCGATTAGTGTTCCCTTTTCCACCAGTTCTGATAACCCGGGTAGCGTTTACCAAATCCACCTCCCCCCAGTCTATCCTGTGTTGTTGAGATACCCAACTCAGCAGACGGGGTCAAGTCTAAAGTCTGAAGTCTGAAGTCTGAAGTTGTCAGTGGTCAGTGTAACTCCTGGTTGGGTCGCAAGTTTTTAGTTAACCATGTCTTGATGCAGAGCGCGAGTGGGGGAATTCCCCGTGAGGCCACTGCATCGCGCGCCTCAGCCATCGATCACCCCATTTCATCCTTCATCCTTCATCCTTCATCCTTCTTATTTGATATTTCATTCTTCACACGGGAAATATCCCAGAGGAAGACCGTGATTGTTCACCTTAACCTTCTTTATTAATATAGGGTAGCAAAGCCAAGAACCTTGCTCGCTTAATGGCTGTGGTTAGCTTTCGTTGTTGTTGAGTCGTTAGATTAGTAATGCGGCGGGGTAGGATTTTTCCCCGTTCAGTGATAAACTTGCGCAGCAACTCAACATCTTTATAGTCGATCGGTTCATCGGGTTTGATCGGAGAGAGACGTTTACGAAAGTAAGTCATGATTGGTTGTGATTGGTGATTGGTTATTTAGGTTACTGGTTACTGATTATAGTCATTTGTTCTTTGGTAAGTATTCAGCTATCAGCTATCAGCTATCAGCTATCAGTTATCAGTTATCAGCTTATGGGCTATCAGTTATCAGCTTATGAGCTATTAGCACGCTACTTAAGCTGCTTAGGTTTCTTTTATTCTGACGGCACCTGAAGTAGAGTGAGCCATTCGCGTAGCGTGACTCAAAGGCCAATGTTCACGGCTGACCACTGAATGCTTACAATAAAACAGGTAAGCATTGGTTTAAGCTGAGTTACTTGAGCTGACCGCTGATAGCTGACCGCTGAACGCGCACGCGTGTGCGTAGCACATAAGCTGAATACTTGTTCTTTGTTGCTTGTTCTTTGTCAATAGTCCATTTTCAATTAACAAATTCAATTCACAAATGACCAAGGACCAAATCTATTTGATTTCTTTGTGAATCATGTGCTTGTTGCAATGGGTGCAAAATTTCTTCAGTTCCAGACGTGATGATGTGTTACGGCGATTCTTCCTAGTGGTATAGCGGGAAACACCAGCCGAGCGCTTATTGGAGTAACTGCGACATTCAGTACATTCTAGAGTAATAACGATTCGGACACCTTTCTTACTTGCCATAGTTTTTTTTCTAAGAACTCAAATATTACAATTAAACACAATTTACTATTATCTCATGGGATGCCCCAGTCTATCAAGTAGATGCAAAATTGCTCAAGTCTCGGGAAAAACCTCACGCCTTGTTGGCACCATCATCGTGCAGGGCAATCTGGTCACTGACAAGGGCAGCCCACAGTAGTATCCTTGAAATGCGATTAGCTAGACCAATCAAGCCAATCATCATCGCGCTTTAGTGCAGCGAAGCCAACCATGCTCTCCAGTTTAGTTAGAGTCAGTAACCGGTGCAAGGGTAACGAATCTAACCTCAAGAATCAAGATAACCGAAAGCCCACTACCCTAAACTCTGAGCCGGATTGGTGTATAATAGCACGACTACCGTAACTAGCCAGAGCAACAGGAAGATGAGCATCTGCAACATATAAAAGCCAAGAGTATTTTTGATCAGGAGTGAGCTGACCAGCCATACTCCTACAAAATCGATATCGAAAGCAGCAGCCCGCCACTCTATTGCTATAGCAGTCGCCAGGGCAGTTAGGACATCGACATTAGTCTCACACCCTTTGTAAGCGATGCAGAGGTGCGACCCGTGGCGAATTTAATTCGCCAACGGAAAGCGCACCTAAGCGGTCTTGGGGGTTTCCCCCACTCGCTATTGCATCAAGAAGCGCAAGAGTTTGACTTCTGACAAATGACTTCTGCTATACCTTAGGGAAAGCGGGGATGAAATGGTTTTCTAGTGACATACTCCCGACGCTGACAAGCACGGTACAGCGCGGGCTTCATTAAACTAAGCCAGTGAGTCACCTCTGACTCGTCTTCAAAAACGTACGTGATACTTTCGCATCATACGGCTCATCATTACAGTACAATCCTTGACATTGGCTCCTCTAGAACGGATTTTCATCTAACTCTTTTGAGTTGGTTTTGCTTCCGTGTTTGGCATCATGGCAATGTAGGTGTAATAATTCGAGATTTTTGTCTGAATTATTTCCATCCAGTGCGCGTGGTATTATATGGTGCTTTTCCAACAAATCTCCATCTCTGTTCGCGAAGCGTCGGCTACGCCGAAGGTAAGACCACTGCGGAGTGCATTTCCGGAAACGAAACCTAAGATAGGGTCGCCTTACTACAAAAGCGCCGTTACCTTTTACCCATAACCTACCAACGTTTGAAGTTACCCTATCTTAGGGTAACTTCAAACCCTTCTTGCCGTTTCAAAAGCCTTCCCGGAGACGAAACCTTAGAGAGGGTCGCCTTATTAAGCCCACCTACTTACGTCGTGTTTTATTGTATATTAATTACGAAGAGTATTCGATGTGCCTTGCGCGCATTCTTGAATGTACAACCAGCTTCTGGAGAAACCATTGGCTTAGACGGCAAAGTCCTTAAAGGTTCAGATCAGATTGAAAACGATAATCCCAATTCCGACTCCCAAGGAGACGAAACCTTAGAGAGGGTCGCCTTATTTCATATAACTTAAAACTATTACCCATAACCTGTTCCTATAAAGGCGACCCTCTCTTACGGTAACTTCAAACCCAGCAATTATGTTGGTCAGTTCTTACATTGTTGAGCGGGGCTTGATTTTAGAACCCTTTGAAGTTGATGCCAAAACCAACGAAATTAAAGCTTTACCAGAGTTGCTCAAGAAACTGGCTCTAAAAGGAGTTGTCAATGCCAATGATGCTATTAATACCCAAAAAAAACTTGTGAATTTATCGTCAACAGTGGCAAGGATTATATAGCTGCTTGAAAAGGTAACCAACCAAGTCTATTTCAAGATGTTAAAACAAATTTTAGACCGGAATGGCTCTTCCGGCAATATGGTGTAAAATGTAGCTAGTAATACTAAATGCTGTTAACCGACGGATGGACTTTCATCTAGATATAGCAGTCGCCAGGGTAATTAGGACATGACAAAAGTCTCAAACTACAGTATGGCAAGAGTTTAACTTCTGACTTCTGACTTCTGACTTCTGACTTCTGCTATACTTTGTTAAATTTACCGAATGTAACCGTGTTCACTTCTTATAAAAAAGAATAATTTATAATATTGAATTTGGATTTATTAAATGAAGTAATTAACTGTCCTAAGTGTCAAATTTATACGAATGACATTAATCAAAATCGACCAATTTTAGTGCGAGATTTATCCATATAGCGCTTTTTAGCCTCATCAGGTACACATATTTTTTTCCCTCTTCCCTCTTCCCTCTTCCCTGCTTCCTGCTCCCTGCTCCCTAAAACCTTAGGTGCGCTTTCCGTTGGCGAATTAAATTCGCCACGGGTCGCACCTCAAAAACTTGTACCTTACTAGATTAAAAACCGCTATATGTGGGCAAGGAGTATACTTACAAGTGCCTCGTCGTCAATTTTATTGTTGTCACTGTCAAAACTACTCAACTGAACCTTTAAGCTTTATATAAATGGGTCGTAATTATACAAAAATGGATGAATAATATATCTATAATAAAGTTCAAGAATTAACAGTGGCACAAGTAAGCAAAAATGAACAATTAAGTCAAGAAAAAGTCGAAAAAATTTTTAAAATAATCCATAAGCAAAAAAAAATACTGGGTAACTCCACAACGGTTAAATATAGATGAATTTAGTCGAGCAAAAGGAAAAATAAAATTTGTTACCGTTGTTTGTGATATTGATAACAGTTATTTATTATAAGTAATTGACTCTCATAAGAGTGAAGAAATTATAGAAGTACTCAAGGAGCAACCTATTGCAATCAGGGGAAAAATCAAAGAAGTCAGTGTAGATATGTGGGGTGGATTTCAGAAAGTTGTCAAGGAAGTTTTTCCGTTCGCGTAGCGTGCGCGTAGCGCAAATGCTAATCTGGGAATAGATAGATTTCATGTCATAAAATTAGTTAACAAATCTCTGAACAAAATTCGCCTAGAGTTAGAGGGAATGGGGAATGGGGAATGGGGAATGGGGAATGGGGAATGGGGAATGGGGAATGGGGAATGGGGAATGGGTAATGGGTGATGGGTAATGGGTAATGGGTAATAGGTAATAGGTAATAGGGGGAGCATGTCACTAATGCCTAATATTTGTACATTATCTATAGCCCCCTCATGGGTAAAAGCCAAGCTGATCTGGTAAATAGTTCATCTGTTCTGCAACTAAGACCGGCTCAATAACATGATTTTTGTTGTTTTGTCAAGTAGTTCATTTGTTAGGCTTATTTGACCTGCTCCCCATCAAGACAGCGTGCCCGTAGCGCATTAGCTGACCGCTGAATGCTTACAAATCAACAAGCGGGTGATCGGACTCGAACCGACGACGTTCAGCTTGGGAAGCTGACATTCTACCACTGAATTACACCCGCAAACCTTTAACTATTATTTAACTATTATTGGTATTATAGCAGTTCTTAATTGGGTCAGGTACTTCACCCGATTGAGCATTGCTAGATCAAGTGCGCAAGAATACCCATCATAAAGAAGATTGATAGGGAGATGGGGCAGATTTTTATTAAGGTTAATTACCCGGACAGGATCTGATCGGGGCCTTCAGCTTGGCTTTTTGGTAAGCTGTAGACAAAGATTAGCCTTCCCCATTGCTGCTAGTATAGCGCCCAAGGATCACTTAGTAATGCTTTGAGGTGTTAACCCTAAGCGAGCTATACAAAAGGTTAAACTACCAAAAATTTAAATCTACCAAACTAGTAAAACTAAGCCAGTGTCATGGGAATACTGGACTTTGTCTTAGCATTTAAGTCAATCAAAAATCATGTTTAACACCACTGAAATTCTAATTAACGCCTTTGTTATAAGACTCCGGGAAGGCTACCGCCGAACTTACGGGGGACTCAACCCTGACAACGAAGATATAATTGCTTGGGCTGGCAGCATGGCAATGGAAAATATTGCCAACAGTGATGCCCTCTATCACAATGTGGAACACTCCATCCTAGTTACCCTCGTCGGACAAGAGATTTTGCGAGGCAAACATATCCGTGAAGGTGGTGTAACTCCTGATGATTGGTTACACTTTATCATTTCTTTGGCATGTCATGATATTGGCTATGTTAAAGGAGTATGTCGCCAAGACCGAGAAAATGAACGACTCTACGCTACTGGTCAACATGGGGAGATGGTTCATTTACCCCAAGGCTCTACCGATGCTGCTCTGACGCCTTATCATGTCGATCGGGCAAAATTATTTATTGATGAGCGCTTTGGTGGTCACAACCTGATTGATGCCGAGTTTATCAAGCGCAACATTGAACTGACTCGTTTCCCTGTGCCGAAGCAAGGGGATCATCAAGATACAGGTAACTATCCTGGATTAATTCGCGCCTCTGACTTGATTGGTCAACTGAGTGACCCACGCTATCTCAAAAAAACTAGTGCTTTGTTCTATGAGTTTGAAGAAACTGGATTTAACAAAACCATTGGGTACCTCCATCCTGGAGATCTGCGGCAAGGCTACTCTAAGTTTTACTGGAATGGGGTATACCCTTATATTCAGGATGCCTTGCGTTACCTATCCTTAACTCAGGAAGGTCAACAAATTACGGCTAATCTCTTCTCCAATGTCTTTGTGGTCGAACACTCACACAATCACAATGGACTGGGGAAAATGACACAAAAGGTTAATGTATAATCAGAAATTATGAACGGTGTTGAGTGAAGGGTGTTGAGTGAAGGGTGATTGGATCAGATTTCGATACCATCTTTGTATGGGTGAAACATAGCTAATGCAAGATACGCCCATACAAAGTAAACACGAGGTGCTTTTCGCGCTTTCGGAATAATCCTATGAACTGGTGGCAAAAACTTACCAAGAACCCTCTCGCCCGTTTTGGGGCATTGCTATTATTGACTTTTTATCTAATTGTCATTGCAGCAGATGTTGTTGCTCCCTATGATCCTTATGTGTCTCAGCCAGATGGTTCCCTGCTACCACCTACCAAGATCTACTGGCGTAACCAGCAAACCAAAGAGTTTATTGGTCCCCATGTATATCCCACAACCCAAGGACCAACGGATTTAGAGACAGGCGATCGCAAACTGATTGTAGACTGGCAAAAGCCGTCGCCAGTGGGTCTATTTGTTCCAGGTCGGGAGTATAAGTTGTTTGGAGCGATTCCCTTCAACCGTCACCTGTTTGGTACGGTGGGTGAGGGGAAGATTAATCTATTAGGTACCGATGAGCAAGCTCGTGATCAGTTTAGTCGCTTGGTGTATGGGGGTCGGATTAGTCTTAGTATTGGTCTAGTCGGAATTGCGATCTCCTTTCCCCTTGGTCTAATCATTGGGGGAATTTCCGGCTATTTCGGCGGCTGGGTAGATGGGATCATCATGCGTCTGGTAGAAGTTTTGATGACTATTCCTGGTATTTACCTACTCGTCGCCTTAGCGGCTGTGCTACCACCTGGTCTAACTAGTGCGCAACGGTTTTTGTTAATTGTTTTGATAACCTCGTTTATTAGCTGGTCTGGCTTAGCACGAGTGATCCGAGGACAGGTGTTATCGATTAAGGAGCGGGAATTTGTCCAAGCTGCCAAAACCATGGGGGCGAATCCCTTTTATATCATTGTACGCCACGTTCTACCCCAGACAGCTTCCTATGTGATTATCTCAGCAACCTTGGCAGTTCCTGGTTTCATTGTGGCCGAGTCGGTGCTGAGTTTGATTGGGTTGGGAATTCAGCAACCTGACCCGTCCTGGGGAAATTTGTTGTCTTTGGCAACCAATGCCTCAATCATCGTGCTACAGCCTTGGTTGATTTGGCCGCCAGCACTGCTGATTATTCTGACGGTGTTGGCGTTTAATTTACTTGGGGATGGTTTGCGGGATGCTCTCGATCCCAGAAGTTTACAGCGCTAGCTATTGAAATACTCAAGGGGGAAGGATCGGTCGAGTCTGGAAAAAGCCTTTTTTTCTCGGTTCAATCATCAACCTTGCTCCCCTTGAACTATAGCCCTCACCACAATAGTCCGAAGGATTCAGTTTTAACAAAACATCTCAGGGAACAATAATATTAGAAATGGAATGTTTTGTGGCTGTGTTTACCCATTATCAAATACTTACTGGCTCAGACAATAATATATAAAATACAAACCCAATCCAGAGCAAAGAAGAAGAGCACGGCAATTATA
Organism: Moorena sp. SIO3A2; assembly: GCF_010672265.1. NCBI lineage: Bacteria > Bacillati > Cyanobacteriota > Cyanophyceae > Coleofasciculales > Coleofasciculaceae > Moorena > Moorena sp. SIO3A2. The sequence goes on along the minus strand of NZ_JAAHHC010000004.1, from coordinate 15,203 downwards.
GCGTTGATCACAGTTATGAGGTACAGTATTCTTTGAAGCTGATTACCTGTTAGGTGCGCTTTCCGCATCTAATTATTAAATTCGCTCAAGGTGCGCGCCTCCTAGGCCGGGGAACCCGGCCTAGGGTCGCACCTTCGGGTCGCACCTGAAGATGCAGCGCATCCCTATTACCTATTACCTATTACCTATTACCTATTACCTATTACCTATTAGCTATTACCTATTACCTATTACCTATTACCTATTACCTATTACCTATTACCTATTACCTATTACCTATTACCTAAAATCCCGAAATTTTGTACCTCATAGCTATGAGAAGTGCTATAAATAATAGTAATACTGGCTAGTTGCTGTTAGGATTTTGCGCTCCAATTAATTTTAACAGAGTACTAGTTTTGGCGACGATAAAGACTTTAAAAAAGACCTAGTTTTGATAAAAAAAATATTTTTTGTTTCTTTATAAGAATCGACAATTCCTTGTCTGTTTCTTTACAGTCCATGTGGCAAGACAGTACCAGTTAGAAGAGACATAGGGACTGCGGACATGAAAGCATTATCACTGGAAAGTGTTACGGCAGCATCTAATCTACCCAAGGAGTCACCTCCTCAGGAGTATCGGAGTGAGTACCCCTTCCGGACACTACTTTATCTCTACCGCCAAGACCTAGGTAAAATCGGACTGTCGATGGCGGTGTATGTGATCAAACACAGTCCGGAATGGATCAGACCATTGGTGATTGCTAATGTAATTGATATTATTGCCAACCCAAGCACTCACCCACTGTCGGAGTTATGGATTAATGGGGCTATCTTAGGGATTTCTATACTGCAAAATATCCCCACCCATTACTTACACATCCGGTTTATGAGTCTGGCGACTCGCAACATGGAGTCGAATCTGCGCTCAGTAATCACCCAGCAGCTGCAACTGCTTTCGATTGGGTTCTACAAAAATAACAGCAAGGGAGCACTACAAACTAAACTCTTGCGGGATGTGGAACAAATTCAAGGGTTGGCAACAACCCTGTTCCAGTTTGTCCCTGCGGCTATGCTAACTATCTTAGTAGCAATTGTCGCTACTGCTATTCGTGCTCCTTGGTTCTTGCTGTTCTTCCTGGGAACTGTTCCAGCAGCTGTGATTCTGATTTCGGTACTCAGACGACCGATTCGCGATCGCAATTCTGCTTTCCGACAACAACTAGAAGAAATGGCAGCTAGCTTAATCGAGATGATTCAGCTAATCCCAGTCACACGAGCTCATGGTGCTCAACAGACTGAGATGGAACGGATTGATGGCAAGTTAGTGACGGTGAAAGAGGCAGCGGTGCGACTTGACTCGATTAACGCCATCACTGATTCCTCTTCTTGGGTAACCCTACGGTTATTCAGTCTAGTTTGCTTGATCACCTCAGCCTGGTTAGTCTATACCAAGCAATGGGCAATCACAGTGGGGGATGTGGTGTTACTGACCGGCTATTTTGATTCCCTGACTAACTCGATAGTGCAAATTCTAGCGGTATTGCCACAGATTGGCAAAGGTTTTGAATCCATTCGCTCAGTGGGTGAAATTCTCGAGTGTCCTGACCTAGAGCGCAATCCTGGTAAGATAGCTCTGCAACAGCTGCGTGGTGAATTCACCTTTGAGTCCGTTAGTTATCAGTATCCCGATACGGAACAGTTTGCCATTCAAGACTTTTGTCTACAGGTCAATCCTGGGGAAACCATTGCCATCGTCGGACCATCCGGAGCCGGAAAATCGACCTTATTAAGTCTGATTATTGGTTTCATGGCTCCCACAACCGGAAGAGTTTTACTAGATGGTACAGATATGAGTAGCCTCGACCTACAGACCTATCGGAAATTCCTATCAGTGGTTTCCCAGGAGACTATCTTATTTGAAGGTACCGTGCGAGAGAATATTGTTTACGGCAGTCAACAATTGGATGAAGAACAGTTAATCAAGGCGATTCAGGATGCCAATGCTTTAGAATTTATTCAGGAATTGCCCTCGGGACTTGATACTCTAATTGGGGAAAATGGGGCAAAACTTTCTGGTGGTCAACGGCAACGATTAGCGATTGCTCGTGCTTTAATTCGTAATCCACGGGTGTTAGTTCTCGATGAAGCAACATCGTCTCTAGATACTGCTTCGGAAGCTTTGATTCAGGAAGCGTTGGAACACTTGATGGAAAATCGCACAACGTTTGTGGTAGCTCATCGCCTATCAACGATTCGGAAAGCTGACCGGATTGTAGTTATGGAACGAGGGCATATTGTAGAAGTTGGCAATCACCCTCAACTGCTGGCTAAAGATGGAACCTATACACAGTTACATTCATTACAGATATAGCAGTTATGGCGCTACGCGCAAGTCAGAAGTCAGAAGTCAGAAGTCAGAAGTCAGAAGTCAGCTATGACTAAGTTTCGGAGTTTAGGAATGTCCTGACCTTCATGTGTAATGCTATATCAATGGGGTGAGGTATAGAATTATGGGTTTTAGGGAGTAGGGAGTAGGGAGTAGGGAACAGGATAAAAATTATGTGTACCTCATAGCTATGAGAAATGCTATATCACTGAGGGAAATCACCGAACTGTTCTCGATAACGAGCTAACAATGACTCCATTTGAGCTAATTGCTCCTGAGCTTGTTGCTTTTGCTGACATTCTTGTTCGGCTCGTTGCTTTTCGAGTTCGGCTGCTTCAGTAGGGGCAGGAACTAGTTGTCCTTCTGGAGTAAACCAACGTAATTTTGAGTCATAAATTCCCAAATATAGTGCCAACTGTTGACTCCACAACCAACCTTCTTGATTAGGCTCAAGTTCGAGATAACAACCATCTACCAAGTGGAAGCCCTTTAATTCCAGGGTGTTGGGGTCAAACCAGAAATAGTCGGGAGTACGGAATGTATCCTGGTAGATTTGCTTCTTTAATCCTCGGTCCGTATCTGCTGTGGTAGGGGAAATAATTTCTACAATCACATTCGGATACTTCCCCTCTTCTTGCCACACTACCCAACTGTTCCGAGGTTTGCGCTCAGTTCCCAGCACCACAAAAAAGTCAGGCCCACGAAATTCTTCAGACTTACGTTGTCGAGGACTGTAATAAATAGTCAGATTTCCCGAGACATAGAAATCATCACGCTCATCCCACAACCACTCTAGGCATTGGATGAGTAGGGTCATTTGTAGTCGATGTAGATCAGTTTCCAAAGGTGGTTCGTCACTGAATAAATCCCTAGGGGGAAATATAACATCTTCCGGTACAGTTGTTGCCTTTTCTGTTGGCGTTTCTGTTGCCGTTTTTAATTCTTGAGTCAAAGACATGGCGGCTAGGGTACAATAAGTAGGTAGTACTTATTAGTCTAGATTATCATCATTATATCCAGTCAAGTAATATCTGAACAAAGTTGACAAAATTATCAATATCTGAATCTTAATGATTCAGATAATAAATGATTAATCACTCATGAATAATGAGTAATAAAAATTGATGTCAAAGCTCCAAACCACTTTTTTGCAACTTCTTAAATGGATCCAGAATGAAATCAATAATACGACGCTGCCGGACAATCACCTCGGCTGTTGCAGTCTGACCTGGAGTTAAGGTAATCTTTTTGTTTTGGGCTTCGATATAGGGCTTTTCTAACTCGATTTCCAGTTCAAAACTTTCTAGCTTGCCTTGGTTGGTTTCTGTCATCTTCGAGTCTGGAGAAATCCAACTCAAGTTACCTTTCAATACCCCATAGTTTTGGAAGGGATAGGCATCAAACTTCATCTTCACTGGCATTCCTACCTGTAAAGACCCACTCTCTGTAGTCGCTATTTGGGCTCGGAGTACTAGGGCTGAATTCTCTGGTGCAATCTCTACAATTACCTCTCCCGGTTGGACAACATCCCCAGCGCCTTGGATCGGCAAATGAAAAACTGTGCCAGTAGCAGGAGCCTTGAGTACTCGTTGCTCTAACTGAAATTCCAAGGATTTAATCTGGCTTTTTACCTGGGCAATTTCTGCTTGCAGGGTAGTAATTTCTGTTTCCAGATTCTTCAGCTGTTCCTCAATTTTTAGCATCGCCAGTTTACTCCCTTGCACTAGACTCTGATAGCTACGTTTCTGCTCTTTCAGGCGAAGTTCAGCTTGCTGAATATCAGCCTTAGCTTCATGAATAATCCGCTCGTAGCTGCCTTGCTGCTCTTTGAGGCGGGACTTGGCTTGCAAAATATCGGACTGGGCTTGGACAACGCTTTGGTAGTTTTCTTTTACTAGCTGTTCCGCTTCAATGAAGCGGTCTTGTGAAATGACACCTTCCTCAAACGCTTGTTTGTAGCGTGGGAGTCTTTCCTGGGCAGCTGATAACCGAATTAATGCTAATTTATAAGTTGCTTGGCTCGACTCAATGGATTGCTGAACTTGATTGATTTGGGCCAGTTTTTCCTCTTTTTGTAAATTATGGATATTCTTGAGAGAATCAAGATTATACTTTGCCTGCTCCACTTGAACCTGTTTTTCCAATTCTTGAGCTTGGTTCTGTTGCTGTTGGGTATGCAGCCCCAGCATCAATTGATTCTTGAGTAGTTCTAACTGCGCCAGCCGATTCTGTTGACCTGTCTGTTTTTGAAGCAACTGCTCGAGCTCAGCACGAACTAAATCTGATTCTAACTTCAGTAAAATCTGTCCTGCCTTTACGATCTCCCCCTCTTTGACTTTCAGGGCAGCCACCGTTCCAGAAACTGGTGCATCCAACCTAATGGTTTTCCCCTTAGGCTCAATCCGCCCTCTGGCACTCCCGGTCTCATCTACCTTGGAGAGCATTGACCAAGGTAAGAGGGTACCGGCAAAGATGACTAACAGATAGAGCAATCCCCGAGTCCACGCTCGTGGCAAGGTATTGAGCAAGTCATGGGTGAGTTCAGACCAGTCATCACCGAGAGATGGTGATGAGGCTGATGGTGATGAGGCTGATTGAGTTGGTGGTGGTGTCTGATTAGTGTTTAGCGAGTCCGGTGGATTGGTGACTAAACTATTGCGAGTTATATAGTCATCGTTTGGCTTTTTCGGAAAGCCTGAGTTTGGAAAGCCTGAGTTAGGGTCGTATGGCATAATCCACAATTGGTAATTGCTATAGCATTTTTAAAAAGGGAACAGGGAATAGGGAATAGGGAATAGGGAACAGGGAGTAGGGAGTAGGGAGTAGGGAGTAGGGAGTAGGGAGTAGGGAGTAGGGAGTAGGGAGTAGGGAGTAGGGAGTAGGGAGTAGGGAGTAGGGAATCGGGAGTAGGGAATCGGGAGTAGGGAGTAGGGAATCGGGAGTAGGGAGTAGGGAAAAAAAATATGTGTAAATTATTACTATTAAAACCGTTATATATACTTGCTTGTTTTTAAACTTTTAGCGACAATTATTTTTATTTTATTTACTTTAGTTTAAGTTTACTATAAAACAAAAAAAAAGCATTTTTAATAACTATAATTTACACAGTATTTTTTACCGATTCCCGATTCCCGATTCCCGATTCCCAGATCCGCTGTTCCCTGTTCCCTATTCCCTTTAATTAGGATTTCAATCAGCAACAGCAATAGTCAGTTGTTGCTGATTGAGATAGAAGTAGTGACCACGCTTAGCCATCAATGCCTCGTGGTTACCACTTTCGACCAAGATTCCTCGATCAAGTACTAGAATTACATCAGCTTGGCGCACGGTAGAGAGGCGATGAGCAATAACTAAGGTGGTTCGACTTTTCAAAATTGAGTTGAAGTTAGTTTGAATGATGCGCTCGGATTCAGCATCGAGGTTGCTGGTGGCTTCATCTAAAATCAACAAGCGGGGATTCCCTACCAAAGCACGGGCGATCGCTAGGCGCTGACGTTGACCACCAGATAACATACCACCCCCCTCGCCAATCTGAGTTTCATAACCCATGGGTAGCTGTTTAATAAACTCATCTGCACCAGCCTGTCGCGCTGCTTCCATAATTTCTGCTAGGGTTGCTGAGGGATCACCCATGGCAATGTTTTCCCGAATGGTTTTGCCAAACAGAAATGTATCTTGGTTAACTACACCAATTTGCTCCCGCAATGAGCGCAGGGAAAGACTGGTGATGTCTTGACCATCAATTAACACTTTGCCATCGGTGGGGATATAAAGCCCCAAAACTAATTTGGAAATGGTGGTTTTCCCTGAACCACTGCGACCGACTAGAGCTACCATTTGCCCTGGTTTGACCTCAAAACTGAGATTTTCGAGTACATTAATATCGCTTTGAGGGTGATAACGAAAGGTGACTTGCTCAAAGCGAATGTGACCCCTCAGTTGTGGTAACGATTGACGAAGTTGCTGCTGCAAATCTTCTTCTGGTTCCGCATCCAGCACATCATTGATGCGTTCCACTGCAATCAGAACTTCCTGCAATTCATTCCACAACACGGTTATGCGCTGGAATGGGTCCATCACATTATTTAGCAACATATCAAAGGCGACTAATTGACCGATGGTGAGTTGGTTTTGAATCACCAGCCACGCTCCATACCACAGCAGAGTAGTAGTAGCAACTGTTTCGATAGTATTACTGAATATTTGTAACTGGTTGCTGATGATTTGTCCAGAAAAGCTAGTTTTGATCGACTTATTCAGGAGTTCCTCCCAATGCCAGCGCACTGTTTGTTCAACTGCCATGGATTTAATTGTGTTAATCCCGGTCAGGGTTTCGATCAGATAGCTTTCTTGATTAACTAAAGCATCGAAGATTTCTCGGGAAATCCGGCGTAAGAAGGGGGTGGCTATTAATGCCAGCAGGAAAAATGGCGGCACAATTAACAACACTAGCGCTGCCAGTTTCCAGCTGTACCAAAACATCAGACTCACGTAGACAAAAACAGTGAGTAAGTCGAGCAAGATTGATATAGCTTCGCCAGTGAGGAAGCTTTGAATTTTTTGGTTTTCCTGGACGCGGGAGACAATGTCACCGACAAAACGAGACTCAAAGAAGTTTAAGGGTAATCGGAAGGTATGGCGAATAAAGCCGACAATCAAGGCCAGATCGACTTTGTTAGCGGTGTGGTCTAGCAAATATTGCCGCAAGCCAGTCATGGCAACTTGGAATAAGCCAAACAGCAGCAAGCCTAAGCCAACAGCGTTTAAGGTCAGGGTACTACCTTGCACTATTACCCGGTCTAACAATAGCTGTGTGAATAGAGGTGTAACTAGTCCGAAGATCTGAACTAAGATAGATGCGATTAATACCTCTAGAAGCACCAGCCCGTGAGGTTTCATTAATTCAAAGAACTGCCAGAAGGCAACACTCGCCTCCTTGGCTTCCTTGAGCATTGCTGTCGGTTGCAACAGAAGGGCATAGCCAGTCCAATTTGCTTTGAAATCGGAATGGTTAAAGGTTTTTTGACCAATGGCAGGGTCTCCTACAATTACGCGATCGCGAGTCACTTTATAGACCACGATGTAGTGTTTCCCCTCCCAATGGGCAATAGCGGGCAGTTTCTCTTTTGCCAATCGGTCGAGACTAGCTTTGACCGGTCGGGTAGAAAAGCCGATGCTTTCTGCTGCTGTAGCTAGACCTCGTAGTGATGTGCCATTGCGGTCAACATTGGCAACATCCCGCAAACGATTAACACTGAAACGTTTACCCCAGTAGCGACCGATCATCACTAAACAAGCAGCACCACAATCTGAGGAACTCTGTTGGGCAAAGAACGGATAGCTTTGAGTAACTTGCTGCCACCAATGGCTAACTTTGACTGTGGGGTTGGGAAAGTAAACTGGACGGGTCTTGGGCTTTGGTTTTCGCTGTGGAGAGGGTTGAGAAGCTGCGACAGCTGACAAGGTCTTAGCCAATGCTGGAATAGGTTGGTCATTAGCCGATGGGGTAGCATCAGACTCAATCAGCTCACTAAGTTGTGGCAAGTGGAGTAGGGCAATTTTGCTATCACCATTGCTGAGACTATATAGCTGAGTTGGCATCCTCACCTGCCAAGAGTTTCCTTCCTTTAACTGGGAGGGAGTGTAGATGCTGCCAGCATTGAGGGTTTTGCCAGAAGCATGGAGTAGCTCTCCGTGTCGGAGCAGCCAAAGTCTTTGATTGTTTAGTAGATAATCTGGGAGTGTGCCCACTTCCAGAGTATAGGGTTTTAATAGCGATAGCGTTTTAAGTAACCCTTCTCGGGGTAGATTCTCGAAAAAACCATTGCGACGACACAATAAGAATAGATCCCGCAATACTGCTTGTCTATGGAGGTGATCCCGGATGCTGGGATAGTTACGGAGCAACGGCTGCAACAACTCACCAGCAAGATAGCAAAGCTTGAGCTTGACAGAAGCTCTGGCAGTGTAAGGCTGAAACGATTCTTCTGGAAACAAGGTCAGCTCGCCGAAGGTGCTGGATGCTTCTAGGGAAGCCAGTAAGTTATTGTGCTGATCAAGGAGCCTGACTTTGCCAGCCATAACGATGTAAAGGCCAACATTTCCATTACCTGCTTGCCAGAATCCCTTACCTGCCCTTGGTTCCAGAATTTTAATACCCTTGAAGCAGCGGTCGAGTTCTTGTTGAGGGAGTGCTTGTCCCAGGGTCTGGGCAAGTTGTTGAGCAAAATATTGCTTGAAAGCACCTTGAGACGATGAATCCTGAACCATGGAGTTTACTCCAATCAATCAAAACATTCCTAGAGCTTGGATTCAGTAATAAAACTCTGTATAATTTATTGATGCCATTCCGTAAGTTTTGAATGACTAAAATCTACCTGTGAGATATTACTGAATTAGCTCTGATTAGGATTTAATTTGCAATCATTAGGAAGTAATGATTGCAATAAATAATCTGTTTTTGGCCTGCTACCAAAGTGTCAGTTATCAGTAAGTTTTCAGTAATTTTATTCTGAGGGGGTGACATGAGCCCCAAAAAGCTTACTCTATAAGGCTTTGATGCCAATGGGCTCATGGAAGATACAGTCCCAAATTAACCCTCAATTCATTTTATGGAAGCTCAAACCCTTATAACTAGGTCCAAAGGAGCGCCCAAAACAGAATGTATCTTTTTGTAACTTATGGGCTGAAATTATTACCCAGTATTTCAGCTTGCATGTCACCCCCCCAGAATTTTATTACTAGTTATGAGTTGTCTTATTAGTTGTCCGAAGGACTATACTTTAACTCTTTATAACCAACTATTGCCACAATTTTGTACTAGCTGTACTAGTTGTACCAGCTGCTGATTTTGTGTGGATTGAATGGCCACAATTTCAAAGATTCAGTTAATGAGGCAGAAGACAAGTTGCGAACAACAATGCCAGAACCCTCAGTTTCAGAAGGATTCTTGGTATTCTTGGCCTTGGAGGATTTATGGCGGGTGGAAAGTCCCATTTTTTTGAGCAGACGGTTGATATGGCGATCGCTGACTTCAATGCCAAACTCTCGGGTCAGATGCTTGTTCAACCAATGGGCTGTCCAAGAGTGAAATGAATAGCCATACTCACGGGGACTATGACTCACCAGCTCTTTCAAACGTTCAAGGTATTGGTCATTAATAGTCTTAGGTCGGCCAATTGGCAAAGCATTCCAATTGTGCATGTTACCAGTTTGGAGTTGGCAAATCCAGTACCGTGCGGTTTCTTGAGAGCAGTGTAATGCTGTACAAATTTGAGTCTGAGACTGACCCTGATCTGCCAGCAACATAATCTCAATCCGACGACGATATTCTGGGCGTAAATTGGTTTTTAGGCTTTCTAGCAGCAATTGTCGTTGATCTGGAGTCAAAAACTGACCTGCTTCTATATCGCTGCTTTCTGGAGCGCTGTGTTGAACGTAAGTTACAACCATATGACAGCTAAATTGCTTGACACACCCTATACTGATAAAATTCTATTAATTTTTCAAGAAGTTTTAGTAAAGTTTTGTTGAAAACATCATAATTATGAAGCTCTGCATTGCTGTTATGCATTAAAAATGCATAACAGCAATGCAGAAGGCAGAAGGCAGAATGAACAAGAGTTTCACGGTTTTTTTCCTGATTTACTAAAAGGTAGTTTAAATGGGCGACAGCTTAACTAGAAAAAAAGAGCCATTTTGGCTGAGGGGGTGACAACAAGGCTAAAAGCGATGCAGTGGCCTCACGGGGGTTTCCCCGACTCGCGCGATTTGTCTGAGTTACATCAAGAAATGCTTATTCTTAATAGGATTGGTTTTGCCATTAAGAGGATTACGCTTTCTTGACTGCCCTCACTGTATTAATCACTCCGAAAATCCAATTTTTCTACCGTTTTATATAAAGTTTTGTAACTATTATGATCAAGTTTTGTAACTGAGGGGGTGACATGAGCCCCAAAAAGCTTACTCTATAAGGCTTTGATGCCAATGGTGTCATGGAAGATACAGTCGGAAATTAACCCTAAATTCATTTTAGGGAAGCTCAAACCCTTATAACTACGTCCAAAGGAGCCCCCAAAACAGAATGTATATTTTTGTGAATTATCGGCTTAAATTATTACCCAGTAAGGATTTCAGCTTGCATGTCACCCCCCCAGGTTTTGTAACGAATCTCAGAAAACAAGGAACTTGAATCCAAGTGTAAACTTTCTGTCAGTACTCCTTCTTTTTTCCCTGCCTAAGGGAGCACTGTTGACAAACAGGTTTTGTCAGTCCGGCTTCCTGGAGGTAATTATACCAGAAGATGCCAAACCAGTCATAGTTGAAAACTATCCGAACTTTTCTAGTTTACCTGCGGAATGTGGGCTCCCGTTATAAGTGGGCAACAATTTCTATCTGTTCCATTTGTTCCTTTAGCCAGTCAGAAAACAAGTCTGAAAGAATCTCAGAGCGCAACTGCTGATCCAATTGCGGTTGAATGATTTCCTCAACCAAAATCAGGTGTACTCCAGATGAGGTCACAATTGGTTGGAGAATCTGGGGCGGACTGGCAGCAAAAACCGCTGCCGCAATCTCTGGCTTGAGTTCTTGGCGCTGTAGTATTCCTCGATATCCCCCAGAGCGGCGCAGTGACAAGTCCTGAATATGTTGGCGAGCAATCTCATGGAAACTGATTTCCCCTTCCTTGAAGGCATAAAAGAGTTCCCACCCTAGGTCTTCGTCCTCCAAAACCACTTCGTACATGACAACTCCGGCATAATCAAGCTGGTGTTCATAAAAAAAAGACTCAACTTGACCGTTAAACAGATGTTGAGCGACCTTGTCAGCGATGGTGTTGGTGTAAATCAATGCTTCAAAATCATCGAGAGATAGATGATGTTTTTGCAGCCACGACCAAGTCTCGTCAGTGTTATGAAGATCGGTGGCGAGACGGAAGTCGTCTGCTGCCTGTTGGAGTTCTTCCGGCTCCACTTGAATGCCAGCCTCTGCTGCTGCTGACTCAATAATCTTGCAAGTAACGATGCCCTCCACTAAGCTAGGAATTTGGCAAGAGAGCCTGACATGCTCAAAAAGAGCTTTCTGGTCAATAGTAATCAAGCTTTGCATAATATCCTGCTGAATTTTACTTAATTTGAAACTCAATCGTTAGTTGGATGAGGCACTAGGGACTATACCTAATACCTAACACCTTGGCCTAGGGCGTGTCTTCAAACTCGGAGATCCCCCTAAATCCCCCTTAAAAAAGGGGGACTTTGAGTATGGCTCCCCCCTTTTTTAAGGGGGGCTGGGGGGGATCATAATCTTGCCGAAAACTTTGAAAACACGCCCTAACCCTCAAAACTAAATTGACAGTCAGCCGTCAGCCGTCAGCCGTCAGCCGTCAGCCGTCAGCTTATTTTCTTCAAAAGCACCGATCTAGTAGCCTGGCCACAGGCCAAGGCTGATAGCTGTTCGCTTAGCGTGCGCGTAGCGCATTAGCTGAATGCTTACAATTGACAGACTACTAGGGTTGAAATGATTCATAATTTCTTATTTTAGCCATCCATCAATGAATTTTGTCTGAAAAAAGATTAAGTTTAGTTAAGATTAATTTAATTGAATTGGGTCTTGACATCGAAAAGAAATAATTCATTAATTTATGTCTAAAACTAAAAGACAAACCCCATACATTATGTCTTATCCACTAGAAATAAAGCCTTGTTTTATGTCTAAAAAAGACTAGCTAGATTTAAGTCCAAAAACAACTATAAAAACCCTTGACATTTTCTGTTTTTGGTACGAGGATTAACTTAAGAAGTTAGCAAGCTAACTAGTCATGAATAGTTACCTGATTGCTAACTAACCCACATCTGAAATTAAGGAAAAACCCAAATGTCTAGTATTAAAATCGCTGAACTGCGTCCTGCTGGTTCAGAGCTATTCCAAGATTCTGAAAGCTTCCTCAATGAGCTAAGCGATGGTCAGGAAATGGACATGGTTTTAGGAGGAGGAGGAGTATTTAGTATAAATACCGCTAGTCTGGTGACCGTAAGTAACGTTAACGTCATTTCGTTTCTCTCGAATGTTAACTTTAATAAGGGTAAGGGTAAGGGTAAGGGTCGGAGACGCCGCCGCCGTCGTGGTAAGCATTAAGTTCCTTAAGTAAAGGGATTTCGCTCTTTACGAAGTCGGTTGTAACTGATATCTTGCACTAATGTCAGTAGTCAGCCAGGGTTTAAATACCTGGCTGATCAATCAAGTCCTCTGACCTAGAGCGTCGGTCCAGTAGACGTGGTTGACAAGTATACAAAAATGTGGGTGGTGTGAAAATCCGGCTCGAAATCTAGGCGGTTTTCTGTTGAGTGGTTGTGGGCATTCTGGCTAAAAGATGAAGATTATGGACAACAGCCATACGTCGTAAATCAAAAAGGTTCTTACGAATTCCTAAATAACGAGCGCGAGTACCCTGCCATTGACCAATGTGAGCAAGGCTATGTTCAACAGTGATTCTCTCTCGTAGTTTGGCTCGAGCAGATTGAGAAGTTTGGTATTGCCGTAATTCCTGTAATAGAGATTCATCCGGATGAATAGAAACTGTGCGACCTTTGATGTTAGTTGTACATAAGGAACGTTTGGGACACATCTGACACTTTTGACGAGGAAATTGAACTACTTTACCTTCATCAAAAGGAATGCTAACTCCATTGGGACAGCTAATTAATTGCTGTTCCCAGTCAAGAACAAATGCTGTTTTGTCAAAAACTTTACCGTTACGGACTCGCCAAGCTTTACAAATAATGGTCAAGTTTTCATCACGTTCTTTTACAAAATGACTATTGAGATATCCTCGGTCTATATGTAATTCTTTCAATATTATAAGTTGAGCTTTTAAGTCTTCCGCCATCCCTGGAGTGACACTGGCTTCGGGAACATTAGCAGGAGTGACTCCGACTGCTCGTACTAAACCTGAGTCTAAATCTTTAAGAATATGACGTTTGTAACCATCAAACCTCTTGCTACTACTTTTACGTCCATGACGCATGTGTTCGTCTTCAATGGAGATGCGCCGATTTTTGGCAACACCTTTACGGAGCTTTGGGTCGCCGTTATCTATTACCTCCACATCTTGTGCTTCCACGGTTCTAGCTACTCCCAGATGTTGATTAACATCCTTGAGGGTTTGCTCATCCAAGCTCGCTTCTTGTTCGACCCACGATTCAACTTGATTGAGGGTTTGGAGAATGGTTATTAAAGCTTGTGTTCTTGAATCTGGGTCGTCCCAATCTAAATCTAAGGCAGCTTTTAAACTTGACCCTGCTATGAGAGAAGCTCCTGATTGTGAAGCAATGATATCTAATTTTTCCCCCTGTTGATGGGCAATTACTTCTAAGGCTTTTCGTAAGGCATGACCTAAGAGGTTGTAAGTATCTTCGACTTTTGCTGCCCCCCACAAAGGACTTGAATCGAGTGCTCCCCGCAAAGTTCGAGAACTAAATCCCCCTTTTTTTTCCACCATTTCTATGGTGCGTTCTACTAAGCGGCGATCCCCTTCACTAGCAATTAAAGCTGCACGAAACCTCACCAGAGTCCCTTTCCCAAAAGGTGCTTTTTCACAGTCTAAGCAATCTAACACCAATTGCCATCTTCTATCCATGTTGAGAGCTTCTATTACTTCATCATCAGACACTCCCATATAAGCTTGTAAAATTATAGCTAAACCTAGTTGTGCTGGTGGTACTGGGCATTTTCCCACTGTACTATCTTTAAATAGGGTTGCTAGTTCAGTTTGAAATTGCTCATCAAATAATTGATGACGAATCTCCCTCAAAATTAGAAATAGTTTAGCTTTTCGGATTTTTTTAGCTACTTGTTGCTCAGATGGGGAAAGAGCAATTGGAGGATTCCAGAAAAGGGGACGCATCGGTAAACTCTTGCTCAAAACACATATACAATATTTTCTATCATCCATCCCTTACCTGAAGTTTGACAATCAATTCAGCGGTAAGGGACTTCCACTAGTAATCCCAAGAGATTCTGATTCCCCGGAAGACCTACGTAAAGTCGGGTTTCGCACCCGTAAGATGAAACCCGGAATTCGTTGCGTAGTCGGAATGCTTTTCTTACACACATTTTCCTGTGTTTGTCAATCACTTCTACTGGACTGACGCTCTAGGAATCAATGTTGGCCACATTATGATTTCAGTCTATTTTAATGGACTTTATCCATTAGCCGGTTGGTAACCATTCAGCGGTCAGCGGTCAGCGGTCAGCGGTCAGCGGTCAGCGGTCAGCGGTCAGCGGTCAGCGGTCAGCGGTCAGCGGTCAGCGGTCAGCCGTTGGCCAGGCTACGCAAATGGCTACGCTACTTGAGGTGCCGTCCGCTGACGTAACAGAGATTAAACCAATGCTTACTTGTTGTCTTGATCCCAAGCGCGAGTGGGGTAAACCCCCGCAGGTCGGTAATGGTGCGTTTTCCGTAGGCGAATTAAATTCGCCACGGGTCGCACCTCTGCATTGCTTATTCAAAAGCTGATAGCTGATAGCACCTCAAGTAGCGCATTAGCTGTTGCCGTAGCGTGTGCGTAGCACATAAGCACCTCAAGTAGCGTGTGCGTAGCACATATAGCGTTGATCACAGTTATGAGGTACAGTATTCTTTGAAGCTGATTCCCTGTTAAGCACCTAAACAAAATTAATTTCCTACTACCAATCTCTGTAACCCTTACAGTGTAAGGCTTTGATTTTTTGAAAATGGGTAATTAATTTTGTGCACCTGCTTAGGTGCGCTTTCCGCATCTAATTATTAAATTCGCTCAAGGTGCGCGCCTCCTAGGCCGGGTTCCCCGGCCTAGGAGGA
>NZ_JAAHHC010000039.1:0-56462 GCF_010672265.1 Moorena sp. SIO3A2 | reverse complement strand
ACCGCTGACCGCTGACCGCTGACCGCTGACCGCTGACCGCTGACCGCTGACCGCTGACCGCTGACCGCTGACCGCTGACCGCTGACCGCTGACCGCTGACCGCTGACCGCTGACCGCTGACCGCTGATAGCTGACCGCTGACCGCTGAATGCTTACGATTATCTGGCTCAACTTAGAATACTCTACCGGAAGAGGAATTTTTCAAAGATGATAGTCCACTGGTTATTAGGATAGAGCAGATATCGGTATAGTATTAAGAGCGACGGATAGCCGGTGAATATTGCTGTTTTAGTTAATGTCTGGTAAAATAACACCCTTCAAGGGCTGTGTGGGAGTGGATTAATGAAACCCCTATTTAAGGATACGCTGGCATGGGAACAAGCTCAACTGCTGATGCAACCTACGTTTATTCGTATAATAGACCAAATTGGGCGACAGTTGGAGCCAACAAACTGGAAAGTCACCTATCAAAACGTTACTACACCCATACCGGGCTATGAGATGTGTTTGGCACATCAAGATACTTCAGTAGCCATTAATTTATGGGATTTGTGTTTCCAAGTCTGTTTTCGTGACTATAAGCCCACCCAGTCTGAATTAGACACTCAGCCAGTAGAAATTGACCCGATGCTGATTGATCAGGCTGGTGAGGTGGATTGGCAGTGTCTAGATGCAAAAGCCAAACAGCTAGTAGAAGAAGTTGTGGCAGGATTGCCACTGGTAGATACCAATGACAAATGACCAATTGCTAGATGCCCAGCGCCTGGCTGGGGCAAAGTTTGAGTCGGTGGCTTCACGGATGATTCCCGTAAGCTTTGGCAATGATGCAGCAGGGATTGAAGCAGCCCGTCAGGGAGTTGCCTTAGTTGATTGTTGCCATTGGGGGTTGATCAAAGTATCTGGTGATGACCGACTACGCTATCTACACAATCAAAGCACCAATGACTTCCAAACACGAAGGCCAGGCCAAGGCTGTGAGACGGTTTTTGTCACATCTACAGCTCGGACTATTGACTTAGCTACTGCCTATATCTTAGCAGATTCAGTGCTATTACTAGTTTCTCCAAATTGCCGCCAGCAGATCATGGAGTGGCTGGATCGTTATATCTTTCCCATGGATCAAGTGGCATTACAGGATGTATCGGATCACCATGCTGTTTTATCCTTGATTGGACCGGTTAGTGATGCCCTCTTAACAGGCTTGGGTGTCGAGATATCAGGAGAAGATGCTAGTCACCAGCAACTGATGCTCGGGGATAATCAAGTCCGCATCGCTGTCGGGAGTTGCTTGGCAATGCCTGGATATACTGTAATTTGCCCTGCCGAGAATGCTGCCCAAGTTTGGCAGACCTTAACCACAGCAGGAGCAATCCCCATAGGCGATCGCGTTTGGGAACAGTTGCGTATCCAACAGGGACGCCCTGCGCCAGGTCATGAACTGACCGAAGATTACAATCCTCTCGAAGCTGGTTTATGGCAAAGCATTTCCTTTAGCAAAGGCTGTTACATTGGTCAAGAAACCATTGCGCGCTTGAATACCTACAAAGGAGTGAAGCAACGACTATGGGGTATCCGCTTAAGTGCTCCTACTGACCTAGGAAGTGTCATTACCGTAGATGGAGAAAAAGTGGGCAAGCTGACCAGCTTGACGGAAACTGACCAGGGAGTGTTTGGTTTAGCTTATATCCGCACTAAGGCTGGTGGTGCAGGGTTAAAAGTTCTCTTAGGGGACGTCGAAGGGGAAATTGTGCCTGTACCTTGCTTGAGTCATGACTATTATGATCCAAGTGCTGAGTAAGTTATCAGCAATCAGCAATCAGCAATCAGCCATCAGCCATCAGCCATCAGCCATCAGCCATCAGCGATCAGCGATCAGCTATTCCCGTAGCGTGGGCGTAGCTTGAGCCATTCCCGTAGCGTGGCCCAAAGGCCAAGACTGAGGGCTGAGGGCGGAGGGCTGAGAGCCTGCGAATGCTTACTGCGATAAAATGTAAGACTAAAGCATTCACACTCCTCCTTTGAGGACATCCAGTTTATGGCCCTGCCAATTGTTGCAGTTATCGGACGCCCGAATGTGGGGAAATCAACCCTAGTCAATCGTTTGGCCGGGGTGACCGATGCTATTGTCCACAACCAACCAGGAGTAACCCGCGATCGCACTTATCGCGCTGCTTTCTGGCAAGACCGAGACTACCTGGTTGTCGATACTGGCGGCTTAGTCTTTGATGACAATACCGAGTTCTTGCCCTTGATTCGAGAACAGGCAATGGCAGCTTTGGCTGAAGCTAGTGCAGCAGTGTTGGTGGTGGATGGTCAAGCCGGACCCACAGCTGGAGATGAAGCGATCGCACAATGGTTACGTATACAAAATACCCCAGTTGTGCTAGCTGTCAATAAATGTGAATCTCCCCAGCAAGGAATTATTCTAGCCTCCCAGTTTTGGGAACTGAATTTAGGAGAACCCTTCCCGGTCTCAGCAATTCATGGCAATGGTACAGGAGAATTACTAGAAAAGCTGGTTACCTACCTGCCGAATGTAGACAATATCCCAGAAATCCCAGAGATTAAAGTCGCTATTGTCGGACGCCCCAATGTGGGAAAGTCGAGCTTATTGAACACCCTCACTGGGGAAAATCGCTCCATCGTCAGTCCAATTTCTGGCACTACTCGTGATGCCATTGATATGGTAGTACAACGGTCAGCAGATCCAGAAAAGGGTACTGAAGCCCAAACCTATCGCTTGATTGACACTGCTGGCATTCGCAAAAAGAAAAACGTTACTTACGGACCAGAATTTTTTGGTATTAATCGTGCCTTCAAAGCCATTCGCCGCTCAGATGTAGTGCTACTGGTGATTGATGCTATAGATGGCGTGACAGAGCAAGACCAAAAACTGGCAGGACGTATTGCGGATGAAGGGCGTGCTGCGGTAATTGTAGTCAATAAGTGGGATGCCATAGAAAAAGATTCCTACACTATCTATGACTACCAAAAACAGGTAAAAGACCGACTGAGTTTTATCGAGTGGGCTGAAATCATATTTGTTAGTGCCATGACAGGCAAGCGAGTCGAAACAATTTTGGATTTAGTTGACACCGCTGCCAATCAACATGGACGTCGTGTCTCTACCTCTGTAATTAATGAAGTCCTACAAGAAGCCGTTAGCTGGTACACTCCTCCCACCAATCGCCAAGGGCGTCAGGGCAAAATCTACTACGGCACCCAGGTAAGAACTAAACCCCCCACTATTGCCCTGTTTGTTAACGACCCCAAACGCTTCAAAGAAAACTACCGTCGCTACATAGAGCGTCAGTTCCGCCAACAATTAGATTTCACCGGTACACCACTACGCTTACTGTGGCGAGGTAAAAAAGTCCGTGATGGAGAAGAAGCTCAAATCAACCTGAATCGAGCTACCCGTGTGTGACAACTAACCCCCTCGACCACTGCCCCACTCAGCACTCAGCACTAACATGGACTTATTGCGATCGCTTCCCATCGGACTGTATTTGGAACAACCAGTAACCTGGATGCATCACCTCGACTCCAGGGTCAAGATGTTTTGGTTGACCAGTTTTCTGATCGCACCCCTGTTGGCAAATCCCTACTCTAGGATCGGGTTATCCTCGTTACTGATTTTAATCACCTTATCTGCTAGGATTCCCTGGCGGGTGTGGCGTCAGCAAATGGGTTGGTTGTTGATGCTGGCATGTTTTGTCTTCCTGATCACTGCGATCGCTCCAGATGGTATGGCCATTGACCATCAAGTCAGACTACCTGAAGAACTCACCCTACCTCAACCTAGTGACTACCGTTATGTGATCTGGAGTGGTAAAGCCTTTACTATGATTAGTGTTACTATTACTCGTCGCTCAATAGATTTAGCGATCCGCATCAGCACAACTCTATTTATCCTAGTTTACAGTTCAAGTCTCTTCCTGCTTACCACAGCACCAGAAGAAATTACCGCAGGTTTAGAAAGCTTAATCAAACCCTTACGGCGTTTGAATGTTCCAGTTACCGAAATTCTGCTGACCTTAACCCTTTCCTTGCGCTTTATCCCCCTAGTGCTCGAAGAAGTACAGAATTTAGGTCGTTCCATACGCACTCGTGCTATCAACTGGAAAAAACTCGGTCTGAGCCGAAGCCTACAAGTTTGGTTAATGGTTGCGGAAAAGCTTCTGGAAAATCTGCTGTTACGGGCTGAGCAAATTGCTAGTGCCATGACTGTCAGAGGCTTTACTAGTCCCAATGAACATCAAGTGGAGTGGCATCAACTGCGCTTACGCTGGTGTGATTGGTTAGCACTGGCAAGTTTACTAGTATTTTGGGGAGTAAGATTAACCTGGGGTTGGAAAATTTGAATCTTTTGTGAAAAACATAGCTATGGTTTAATCTAGGTAACTTAAAGCAATCCCTAGGCTTTAAAACCGGAACAGTCAAAAGATATGTATCTCAGCCATCTCTATGACAAATCAATCACCGTCCGAGCGGACATCACCCCCAACAGCTCCTCAGCCAAGTCGTAAACCAATTCTAGACCTTGATGAATTACTGGCAATTATCGTAGCCTTCGCTACTATTGGTCTAATTCTGTTTTGGGGAACGAGGGGCAACCGGGGAAAATTTAGCTTAAAATCCGTTGATTCTCCCATAGCATCATCTAAGTCAACGGGGGAATCATCAATATTCCCAAGCCTTAAATCAATCACGGGTGGGGGTAAGTCATCATCTGCGCGTTCCTCATGGTCCAAATCAAGAAATCGTTCTTTGTTTAGGGGATATTCACCTGATCCAGCTACCGGTTTAATGCTTGGGTCAGCTCAACAAGATAACTCACCAGAGGACTCAGAAACTAATCAATTCCTGGGGCTATTCTCATCGGGGTACTCATCGACAGGATATCCCGACCGCACCATGGCTAAGGGCAAAGCCCGAGGCGATAGCACTACTGACGGTAGCACAGGTTCTGACAAAGCCGGATCAGATGGCACTACTGACGGTAGCACAGGTCCTGACAAAGCCGAATCCTCATCACAAACTATCCCTATAGATGTTAGCGATTTCCGCTCCATTCAACCAGCAGAGATTCCTAATAATCATTGGGCAAGTCCTTTCATGATACCTCTAGCCCAGGACAAGCTATTAATTAACTTACCTGATCAGAAATTTCAACCGAACAGACCCGTGACAAGGGGAGAGTTGGCTGCTCAAATTCAAAAAGTGTTTCAAGAGCAGAAGAAGCGACAACGAGTAAATTATAAGGATAAACCTACTGATAAATCAGCCTCTAAAGCCATTGATGAAGCTACCGAAACCGGCTTCATGTCAGGATATCCCGGAGAGAAGTTCCGTCCTGAGCAAAAGGTTCCTCGTGTACAGGTTTTGGTTAGCCTGATTAGCGGTCTTGATCTTCAACCTTCATCGAATCCAGCCAAAACCTTACAGATTTACCGAGATAAGAATCAGATTCCTGAGTGGGCGATTGATAAAGTAGCAGCAGCAACAGAAGCGGGTATAGTTGTTAACTACAGTGACAAAACCTTGCTCAGACCCAATGAACCTGCTACTCATGCTGAAATGGTCTCTATGCTTTATCAGGCTTTGGTCAAATCAGATAAGGCTCAAGGGGTTTCTTCTGAGTATATTGTAGTTCCAAAATAGGTAGCTCCAAAATAGAATTATCGGATCACCGATCAGGTAATGATTAGTTCATTTTAATCAACTTTATTGATTAGCCCGGAGTTAAAACTCCGGGCAATATTTTTTATGGGAATAGTAGGATAGCCATTTTCAATTGGGCTACCTTATTGGTTATAGGAAACAGGGAATAGGGAGCTTCCGAGCAGGGAGTAGGAAACAAAGAAAAAAATCCTGTGTACCTCATTACTATGACAAAGCCTTGTCAAGCATGAACCATTACCAAAGTGCTCTGACAGGTATCCCAATTGGGGTTCGAGGAGGAGTTGTCACTGTTGGCTGTACAGGAGTGGAAATGACAGTTCTCCGAATACGGTTCATCCGTTCGATACGCCTCTGTTGGAGAGACTCTAACACCTCGCTAACACTACTGGTAACCCTCCTAGTGTCTGAACTCGCCAAAGCAATTGAACTAACAACATTAACGATACGATTCCCAGCCATCAAGACTTGCTTACCTTCTATCAAATGCCATTGCCTGAGCTTGGAAGTCGGTAGCCAAACAGTTTGGCTCTCACCGTTGTCAAGCTTAACCTTTACCATATTGCCAACGATACTCTTGATAGTACCTTTGTTAAGCTCTTGCCCCCTATCTTGTTTGAGGATCCGGTTTTGGGCTTGTTCACCCATTGGATTAGCCTTAGCGGGAGCCATAGCAAGGGTACACAGCAGCAGTGACAAGGTAGTCCCTGTCCACACATTCAAGTTTTTAATTTTCATCATCAACTTAACTTATATTTATGTTAATCGAAGGATTTAAAATTAACTAATCTACTGTAATATCTACGGAAATAATAGATTTTTTCCGGAATATTTATCAGGAGATTTACTAATTTTTTATAAAAACAACAATTCTAACCTGGGTGTTAAGGTTTTTGGTAATGTGGCTTTTCAAGTCTATTAAAGTGATGTTATAAAGTTGTTATAAATAAAAAATCATTAGGAATGGTGAGAGGTAAATTGCTATCTCGGAGCTTAATGCTACTCTGCTTGAGTATAGTAATTCCAATACTTGATGGGCAACAGCAGGTAGCTGCCTCTGAAAAAACCAGTAGTCCTGACGCTACTACCAAAGAGGTTTTACATCAAAATCAATTGCCTGGAATTGAAGTCCCAAAATTGCCACCCCTTGGAGACCCGGATATATATCTTCCTCTAGAAGAAGACATCCCAGCAGAGGCTACTCAAATTACTCGTTTGGTGATTAAATTGAGTGAACGTCGTGTTTATGTCTATCAAGCGGCTCAAGTCCTAAACAGTTACCCAATTGCCATTGGTAAAGCGGGTTGGGAAACACCAACAGGCAATTTTGAAGTGATCCAAAAGCTTCAGGATCCAGCTTGGGAGCATCCCTGGACAGGTGAAGTAATTCCTCCAGGGCCGAATAATCCCCTTGGCGATCGCTGGATTGGTTTTTGGACTAATGGGAAGAATTATATTGGATTTCATGGAACAACTGCTGAGGAACTCGTCGGACAAGCTGTTTCTCACGGTTGCATCCGAATGCTCAATAAAGATGTCCGAGATTTATTTGAAAAGGTGGCTATAGGAACACCGGTAATCGTACAGCCTTGACATCCTCTCCGGGAATAGGTTAAACCCGAGACCTAGAGACTTGAGCCCTTAGCTCTTCATAATTATAAGATTATAACAGCTGAAAACCCCGTCACAAAGCGAGCGGGGATGAAAGCTTATAGCGGCTTGACGCGCCTTCTAGGAGTGGGAGAATTTCATCTTGTATCACTACAGAAAGTGTAAGCTGATGCGTATTTAAATTGGTTTTTCCCAGATCCGCTGTTCCCAGATCCGCTGTTCCCTTTGAGAGATTTAGGTATCCCAATCTAAATGCTGAACAGCTTAACAATGCCACTTGTCGTTTTGTTCTAAGTCTGCTAGCATAATAATATAGCAGAAGAGGTCGAGTTCTGATGATCATACTTGAGTTTAAGGCATACGGAAAAAAAGGACAGTATCAATCCATTGATGAGGCGATTAGGACTGTCAAGTTTGTGCGAAATAGCTGTCTTCGTCTGTGGATGGACAATCAAGGTCTAAATAAATATGATTTAAACAAATATTGTAAGACCTTGGCCAAGAATTTTTCATTTGCCAATGAACTGAACTCGACTGCTCGTCAAGCTGCGGCTGAAAGGGCATGGTCATCGATTGCTCGTTTCTTTGATAACTGCAAGAAAAAGGTACCTGGCAAAAAAGGCTTTCCCAAATTCCAAAAGCATTGCCGTTCTGTTGAATATAAGCAATCTGGTTGGAAAATATCTCCAGACAAAAAGTCTATTACATTCACCGACAAAAAAGGGATAGGAAGGCTTAGATTAAAGGGTACATGGGACTTGTGGCGTTTTGAAAAAAAACAGATCAAGCGGGTTCGGATAGTAAAAAGAGCTGACGGCTATTATGTTCAGTTTTGTGTTTCCGTTGATTGTACGGAAACTTTAAGACCTACTGGCAATACTGTTGGCTTGGACGTGGGGCTAAAAGAGTTCTATACCGACTCTAATAGCTATGCCGAACCTAATCCTCGATTCTACAGAAAAGGGGAGAAAAACCTTAAATATAATCAACGTCGAGTATCTCGCAAAAAGAAAGGCTCAGCTAACCGTAAGAAAGCAATTAATAGACTAGGTAGGGCACACCTCAAAATAAGTAGGCAACGTCAAGAACACGCCAAGAGACTGGCGCGTTGCGTAGTCCAATCTAACGATTTGGTCGCTTACGTTCGCGCAGCGTGCCGTAAGGCAAGATTTGAGAGTCAGGAATTTGGTTAAAAATCACTGTCTAGCCAAGTCTATTAATGATGCAGGTTGGTATCAATTCAGAAAATGGCTAGAACATTTTGGTCAGAAGTTTGGCAGGGTGACTGTAGCAGTAAATCCTGCCTATACTAGCCAGAATTGCTCTCAATGTGGCGAGGTAGTGAAAAAGTCTCTATCAACTAGGACTCATGCCTGCAAATGTGGTTGTCAATTAGACCGCGACCACAACGCTGCAATCAATATTCTTGAAAGAGCCTTAGGTACGGTGGGGCACACCGGAACCTGGATCATTGATCCGAACTCTTCCGGAGATCTGTCCTCTACTTTTCCTGACTCCGGTTTGGTTGAGCAAGATGGGTCGTTGAACGAAGAATCCCCGCGTATGCGCGACCGGGGAGTGTCAATAATTTTAAGATAGCGATGAGTTAAATAGATCCCACGCTTAGCGCACTCCCAATTGATTTGCGATCAACTAACCAATGGTGAAATTATTGCCCCTATACCTCGACTTGTGGTCTGTTGCTCCACTTCCGGTCTTGGAGAGTTTCACAACTCAAATCCGATTGTTATAGTTATGATGGTGTAGGTTAAACTAACCGAAAACTATCTAGAGAAACTATCTAGAGAAAATATTAAGGTCAGCACCCCCCTGTTGCCTAGACGGGGCTTCAAGCCTCCGAGGCTAGGTAGCAGGGTGAAAACCGCACTTGACGTTCGTTTTTCCGACCCGGCCCCCCATAAACGGGGTTTCCAAACTTCAAACTTGTTTTTTTATGAGTAAATCAATAATTGAGTTAGTTGATGAACTGTCAACAGATAGCCTAACCGTAAAAATACTGAACGCACTGGATTTTGTGATCCCAGGGGAGTGGGAAAACCTCGTGGGGTTTAACCACACCATTCGCAAGCTAACTGGGGAAGAGGATTACGAGGTGATTACGAAAATTCGCGATCGCGCCCTCGCCATCTACGAAGACCCCAATGAGGGATACCAAAAAGCCGTTGGAATTTATCAAAAGTTTGACAGAACTGACAAAGCGATCGCAGCAGCCGCTTTAGCTGACAAAGTCGGGGATACCTTTAGGTGGATCCCGTTTTTAGAGAAACTGACTCCTAAAGCTGACAAGCTTCAAGGGGTTGACTTGGGTCTGAAATTAGTGGGGGAATTACTTGCCCATAGCAAAATTCACAAGGTTGGCTTGAATCCCTTTGAGTTTGCCAGTTCTATCCGGGAAAACTATGATCAAGCTGCTCTGATGCGGATGGTAGCTTTAGTTTGCATTGATGGGGTAATTCCTCTTGGTGCAGACTTTGTGTCTAAAGTAGGAAATACCCTTGAAGAAGGAGATCAATCAGCCTTTGCCAACAATGATGAGTTTGAAGCCATCAGTGACTCAATCCCAGATGGCGATAAACAGGGATTCATTACTCAAACCTTTGATGCAGTTGGTGGCTGGATGGATAATTTAGTGTCCTCGGTTGGATTAAGCCGTGATTCACTGTCCGATAGTTTGGGGGGCTTTGTAGAAATTGCCGATGACAAGTTAGACTATGTGGCGGCATTTCTAGACGCTAGCACTAACTACTATGAGCATACTGGCATTCAAACCGTTGCGCGTCATTTAATTCTTCGTGCTGCTGAAGAAATTGACTAGGGTAGTGGTAACTGCTCACCCTAAATGATCAGTGATTAGTATAGACGTTCCATGGAACGTCTATACTCAAAAAGGTGCAAAATGTTCAATAGAATAGTACTAGAATAATATCTACTAGAATAATAGTTAATAATACTTGAAGAAAATTTTAATTCCATCCAGTTGAGTACTGACCTTGACAATGCTGCAATACAAAGTTTCTAAGCTAACTGAATCCCCTAACTTTGTATTAGTTGCTGCTGGATTAATTATTGCTTTAGCTGTAACAGGCTGTGAACAATGGGATTCATCTGACCGGATAAGTAGACCAACACCAGACAATTTTCCTAGTCGTACCTTACCGAGACCGAACCCTAGGCAGTCGCCACCAGCGATCAAGCAAATTTTGTACGTGGATTCTCAACAGGGTACAGACACGGAAAACGCTGGTCTAACCACTGCTAATCCCTTCAAAACCATTACCTATGCCTTAAAGCAAGCTCGTCCCTTAGCTACTATCCAGCTAGCGCCAGGTCAGTACACCGTTGAACAGGGAGAAACCTTTCCCCTTAAACTCAAACCTGGCATGATTCTCCAGGGAAACAAGTCCCCTAGAGGTGAAGGAGTAGTTATAATTGGTGGCGGTCTTTACCTCAGTCGCACGTGGGCAGGTCAGAATGTAACGATATTGGCAGCTCAAGATGCTCAGATTCTGGGACTAACTATTACTAATCCTAATACCAGAGGGAGTGGTGTGTGGGTAGAATCCACCAATCCCATCATTCGCAACAATACCTTTATCAATAGCCATCGGGAAGGAGTGTTTGTTAGTGGTAAAGGAAACCCTCTGATTGAAAATAATCGTTTTGCCAATAACCAAGGAAACGGTATATCTGTAACTCGGGAAGCAACAGGAGAAATCCGGGGCAATATTATTGAGCAAACCGGTCATGGTTTGGCGATAGGGGGCAACAGTTCACCCTTGGTAGTAAATAATCAGATTCGTGACAACATTGACGGGGTGGTGATTGAAGGGTCTGCACGTCCTGTGCTGCGCGAGAACAAAATTATCAACAATAGTCGGGATGGCTTGGTAGCGATTAGCCAATCTCAGCCAGATTTAGGCACTGCTAGTACTCCTGGAAATAACCTTTTTGAAGGCAATGAACGTTATGACATTTACAATGTTACTGGCAAAAAGCTATTAGTAATTGGTAATCAGCTCAAGGGGGATGGAGTTGCCGCACTGCTAGAAGCTGAACCAAGTTATCCTGAATTTCCTGAGGTGCGCTTTCCGTTGGCGAATTAAATTCGCCACGGGTCGCACCTGTAGACTTTGACGTTAATTAGTTTGGCTCAGTATGCTCCCTAAGCAATGCCGATTAGATTAGGATTGTTTTCATACTTTATTCACAATTGACATTTACAATGGTGTATGTTTTCCTGAGAGAAGTTTATAGTTAAAACAACTGAAAATGGGTCAATCAATTATTGAATTAGTTGACGAACTTCCAACGGATAATATAACCGTAAAAATCCTGAATGTACTGGATTTTGTTGTTCCGGGGGAATGGGAAAATCTCGTCGGTTTTGACAATACAATTAGCTCAGTTACAGGGGAAACAGATCCAGATGTGATTGAGTCAATTCGCGTACGCACCCTTGAGCTGTACGAAGACCCTGATCAGGGATACCAAACAGCTATCTGGATTTACCAAACTCTTGACAAGACTGACACAGCGATCGCAGCAGCGGCTTTAGCTGACAAAGTTGGGGATACCTTCAGCTGGATTCCATTCTTAGACAGACTGACTCCCAAAGCTGACACCGTTCAATCTGTTGACTTGAGCATAAAACTAGTCGGAGAACTGATCGCTCATAGCAAGATTCACGGCCTTGGTTTTAATCCGGTAGATTTTGCTGCTTCTGTGGCAGAAAACTATCATAAGGAAGCTCTGATGCGGATGGTAGCCTTAGTTTGCATCGATGGTCTAATTCCTCTCGGTGCTGACTTCATGTCTAAAGTACGAAATAGTCTGGATGAAGGAGGGGAGTCCGCTCTAGGAGACAATCCTGCCTTTGCAGCTATCAGTGACTCAATTCCTGAATCCGATAAACAGGGATTTATCAGTAACACGTTTGATGCAGTTGGTGACTGGATGGATAATTTAATTTCCTCTACTGGGTTAAGCCCTGAGTCACTGTTTGACCGTCTGGGTGGCTTTATAGAAGTTGCTGATGACAAGTTAGACTATGTAGCGGCATTTCTAGACGCTAGCACCAATTGTTATGAGCATACTGGGATTCAAACTGTTGCTCGTCATCTGATTCAGCAGGCAGCTAAAGAGATTTGAGATTAAGTCTGGTTAATCACTTATCAAATAGTCCCTAAATTTTGGTGATTGGCATGAGGTAATGGGGAATCAGTAATATGACCACGATTCCCCATTGCACTAGTATCCATGATCCAGGAAATATAAAGATTATTTTTGAATTTATTTGTGCCTATTTTTGTGGCGTATAATGTTTGTTTTTTTTACGGGTTAAATTCAAACGTTTAATCATTCTATCGACTGTGGAACGACCAATTAAAACTCCCGTTTCTTCGGCTAACCAAATCCGGAGTTCATCTAACGTAGCATCCTGGTTTTTGATGACAAGATCTCGGAGAATATTTAATTGCTCTGGGGTAAGTTTTATCGAAGTTTGTTTAGTTCTAACTTTGGGAGCAATATTTCCGGTTTCTCGATACTGTTTGAGTAATTTTTGAACAAAGCTTAAGGCAACATTAAACTGTTGAGCAAGCTTACGTTGAGAGATATTGCCTTGATTATAAGCATCAATAATTTTTTGTCTAAGGTCAACAGAGTAGGCTTTCATGGTTTTTTAGGAGAATTATCTGAGCTATCCTCATTGTACCTGATTAGCTTGGTAAACGCTAGATTTTTTTATGCCAAAACATTGGAGCCTGGTAAGCATATGCGCTACTTGAGATGCTATTTGAGGTGCCGTCAGCTGTCAGCTGTCAGTTTATTTTATTCAAAAGCTGTTCGGTGTAGCATGCACTACGGGGATAAACTATTCCCATAGCTTGGCCACAGCCTTTGGCTGATACCTGATAGCAGATCAAGTAGCAGATCAAGTAGCGCACACTACTTGATCTGCTTATGGGCTATGGGTAAGCTACACTATGCTGACGGCTGAAGCTGACGGCTGAATACTGACGGCTGAATGCTAACGGCTGAATGCTGACGTTGTAAAGTAATCTAAAAATAGTTAGATGCTCAAAGAGCAGACACTAGCAGCTGGGTGATTCAAAGCAGGTTTATGATGCAATATCGAAGATTTGGGCGTACAGAATTACAGATGCCAGTCTTTTCCTGTGGTGGTATGCGATACCAGTTCAAGTGGCAGGATGTTCCCAAGGAGCAAATTCCCCAAGATCATCAACAGAATTTGGAAGCAACAATCCGCCGTTCTCTAGAGCTTGGCATTCATCACATAGAAACTGCTCGTGGCTACGGTACTTCTGAAATGCAATTAGGAGAGATTTTGCCAAAATTTCCCCGAGAACAACTGATTGTTCAGACTAAAGTTAATCCTAAGCCTGACCCCAAAGAATTTCGTCGTAAGTTTAATCAATCCCTAGCTTTATTACAACTTGACTATGTTGACCTACTGGGAATCCATGGGATTAATACCCCTGAGTTGCTAGATGATACTATCCGTCCTGGTGGTTATTTAGATGTAGCGCGACAGCTTAAAGCAGAGGGGAAGGTACGGTTTATTGGATTCTCGACTCATGGTCCTACAGATGTGATTGTTAAAACCATTGAAACGGACCAGTTTGACTACGTTAACTTGCACTGGTATTACATTAATCAGTTAAATTGGCCTGCCATTGAAGCCGCTACTCGTCACGATATGGGGGTGTTCATCATTAGCCCTTCCGATAAAGGGGGTATGCTCTATAAACCACCACAACGGTTAGTGGAACTTTGTGCTCCCCTTAGCCCAATGGTGTTTAATGATTTGTTTTGTTTGAGCCATCCCCAGGTGCATACGTTGAGTCTAGGGGCATCTCGACCATCAGATTTTGATGAACACCTTAAAGCTGTAGAACTTCTGGAGCGCTCAGAGGAAATATTACCGCCGATTTTAGAGCGTTTGGAGTCAGAAGCGATCGCAAAATTGGGAGAAGACTGGTTCCGAAGTTGGCACATTGGTTTACCCACCCATTCAGAAACTCCAGGGGGTATAAATATTCCAGTGATTTTGTGGTTGAGGAATTTAGCGATCGCTTACGATCTCGTAGAGTATGCGAAAATGCGCTACAACCTCTTAACTAATGGGGGTCACTGGTTTCCTGGTGCCCCAGCCAATCGGCTCAGAGAATTAGACCTGAGCCAATGTTTGCGTAACAGTCCTCATGCTGATCAAATACCAGCTTTTCTGGAAGATGCCCATAACTTATTAGGGGGTGAACCAGTCAAACGCCTCTCCCAACAATCATGAATAGGTTTGAAGCATATTGTTAATTGTTTGACACTCCCCGCCCTGGAAGGACGGGGATTCTTGTTTCAACGAGGTGACTTGTTATCCCTTGCCGGAGCCAGGAAAAATAGAGGTCTCCTCTCCCCAAGCGTAGTTGGTCTTTGACCTAGGTTTCGGTGTGCCGGAGACGAAACCTTAGAAGAGTGGAGCCTTAATAAAAAAGTTTTAACCAAAGGTGCGCTTTCCGTCGGCGAATTAAATTCGCCACGGGTCGCACCTCTTTTATGCATAGCCGACTAACCATAAAGGCGACCCTCTGAATACGGTAACTTCTAACCCCACCGTACCTTTTTTTTATATAGATAGATACTTTTTTTGATCTAATTTTTTCCTAGACGTTCAAGTCGTTAGACCCAATGGAGCAATATGTACGCTCTACATATTTTTTACGTTGCCTACTTATGATTAGATAGTATCTCTCTACTTTTAAAGTTTATTGTTTATGCTTTCATTATAGCACATCTCTTACAAACTTTCATTGAAAGCCGTCGAAGGAAGGACGGGGCTTTAAACCCAAAATTTTCGGTAACCATTAAGCTATCAGCTAATGCGCTACGCGCACGCTTGGCCTGTGGCCACGCTGCTTGAGGTGCGAACAGCTATCAGCTAATGCGCTACAGATGGTGCTACTTTCGGTGCTTATGGGCGATGGGCACGCTACTGTTCGCGCAGCGTGCCCATAGCGCAATCGGTGTTTTTGAATAAAATAAGCTGACTGCTGACCGCTGACGGCTGAATGCTTACTTAAGTGTTAAGTGTTAAGTGTTAAGTGTTAATTGGCTATCAACCTAGAAAGATCCAGAAAGATAAGTATTCAACCTGACACGACTGTCCACTAACCCTAATTTTTTTGTGTAGATTTTTTAAGAACTTTCGGAATTTCTGTGATCA
Source organism: Moorena sp. SIO3A2 (assembly GCF_010672265.1). Classification (NCBI taxonomy): domain Bacteria; kingdom Bacillati; phylum Cyanobacteriota; class Cyanophyceae; order Coleofasciculales; family Coleofasciculaceae; genus Moorena; species Moorena sp. SIO3A2. The sequence continues at coordinate 40,909 of NZ_JAAHHC010000039.1, read as the reverse complement.
CTCGTGAAGCAATCTGTGGTGGAGTCTCCCCAAAATCTTCACAGATGTGAAGGTCAGCTAATTCATAAAGACTCCGTCTTTGGTCAAGAATTTTCTGCAATTCTAAAGCAGGATCAGGTTTCTGTAGTAAGGGGCGAGTGGTATCCTCTTGCAAGCGTTCGATTAACATTGCCACAGGGACATCCAACCAGACCACCAGACCATAATGCAGATAACTCCAATTTTGGGGTTTAAGCACAATACCACCTCCTGTAGCAACGATCAATTGCTGATAAGCCGATAGTTGCGATAGTACCTGAGTCTCCAGTTGTCGAAAGGTTTCTTCTCCGTCCTCAGCAAATATCTCGTTAATCGTTTTACCTGCAATTTGCTCAATCAGGGCATCTGTATCACAAAAACCATAACCTAGCTCACTAGCTAGTAAACCTCCAACAGTAGTTTTGCCAGCGCCCATCATGCCAATCAGAAAAACATTGATGCCCTTCAACAAGTCATTCACGCATGCCCTCCCCGGTCTAATCAGTGATTACCCTTAGTTCACACTTAATCAACGGTACCACTCTAGGATTCCCACTGGGAGACAGCCTTTCACATTTATGTTATTATTCACAATAGCTTCATCTAAACTTCATCCCAACAAACCCGATGTAGCGTGGTTTTGGGGAGCCAGTGAGGCCACAGGGGGTGCCCACTGGGCTTACTAAGGTGCTCCCGCAAGCCTTAACACACAGGAACCTTGACCATGAGGGACTGGCGTGGTTTTCCCCATCTGGGACTGGATCTAGACAAAGGCAGCGTGGAAACCGTCATCATTTATGTGGCTATGTGGCGGAGGAAGCAAGACAAGGCGGTTTTAACCGCCGTCATTATAAAAGTAGCCAGAAGCTTAGGGTTAGGCTTAAGCCGACTAGGTAAGCGGTGTTTAAGCACCGTTTGCCTGGTGTACCTTTAGACTGAATACAAGTCCAAACTTGGCACGAGGGTAAAATAATCCCCGGTTCTCTAGACCAGGGAAACTCAAATATGTGTAACGCACAGTTTCTAATCCCTGGCATTTAACTACCTGATGAAGCAGCTGATTTCGGTGTCTCACAAAACTATCCCACTAGTGAAACAGATAGTTAAACCGATCTACTGGTTTTCACTAGTGGTCACTCCATCTAAAGTAGGGGTAACAAAGTAAATGTTGCTAATTCGTGACATTGTCAAACAAGCTCTCACCACCGGTTATCTTACCATAGAAGCCGAGGATAAATTACGCAGGATGCTCCATCAAAAACATAAAAAGTACGATTTGGCGGATCTCGATGCCTTTATGGCCTTACAGGAAGCTGCCATGACTGGTCGCGTGAGGCAACAATCTCGCGAACAAATGAATCATTAGCCAAATGGATAATTGACTAACTATCTAACAATAGCAGCCAAGGAGTGACCTTTCACTACCTTGGCTGCTATTGTTTGACTAGTAATAAACAAAGTCAACAGTGAGTTAGGATTGCTATATAACGTAATTAAACATTATTGACACACAAATATTGACACAAAAAGGGTTATTCAAAGTCTTCATCATCCTCAAACCCCCAGTCCTCTTCATCCTCTTCAGGCTGCTTAGCTACCGTCTTGTAAGGTGGATTAATTACTCGAAACTTGGCATCGTAAACTGTTTCGGATTTACCAACACCTGAATTTCCAGGTTTCCGATAACTATAGGAATACACAGAGTCGCTTTGATCACTACTTTCGAGTTCTTTGCTCAGGTCATAGCTAGTGGGATCCGCAATAGTTGTGTGTGAGGTCGAATCTTGCTTAACCCCTTGGCGACCTGATGAAACTCGATCTGAATCCTGATCTTTGTCAAAGTCCCAGTCTTTACTACTACTTTCTTCCCAATCCGAGACCGGATCATCTTTTGAGGTTTCTTTCGAGGCTGGACGCTCACGAGTTTTATGCTGCCTCGTCTGGGTTTGATTACTTTCGCGACGGCTATATTCAGAAAATAATGGCTCGTTGTCCGGTGGTTCAGAATTTCGACGAGAGTAACGCCAAGCCAGGTAATTGGGGAGTCGTAGGCTGATGCTGGTTAGAACTCCAGCTCCAACGGCACCAACAATCCACAAGGCTAGAGGTAGAGGTGGTGTCTTCATGCCTAGAAAGACCAACGGTAGCACTGGCAACCAATTATCGACAACAAACAGTGCCAATCCACCTATTACCAAACATAAGAATATAATAATCCTAAACATAAACCAAGGGCTTGAAGGTTACAGGTTAAAGGTTGCTTGAGGGGTGATGAAGATTGATCAGCATATGTCCGGCTCAAGGCAGAAACGTCTGACGATTTAGCCTCCTACTACTTCCTCTTTGAAATCTGCCCTATTTTCCCCATCTTTCCGATATCTTTATTTGCTTACCTATCATAATAACTATGTTGAAGCTAATCAGTACTTCTGCCCTGCCATCGTTTTAGGGGAATGCAGTCAATGTCTAACTGGTCTAAAGCACGAGCTACCACAAAATCCACCAAATCTTCGATGGTTTGAGGGTTATGGTACCAAGCCGGTATAGCTGGAACAATTCTAACTCCTGTTTCTGCTAACCTGGTAAGGTTACGCAGATGGATTAAGCTAAAGGGTGTTTCACGAGGTACGATTACTAGCTTACGCCCTTCTTTAATTTGAACATCTGCTGAACGCTCCAGCAGGTCAGTACTGAAGCCCGCAGCCATTTTTGCTACGGTATTCATACTACAGGGCATGATCACCATTCCTAAAGTACGGAAAGAACCACTAGCAATGCTGGCTCCCACATCCCCCCACCGATGACAAATGAGTTTGCCCCCCTGATCGACTGCTGCTTGCTCACGCCAGAATTGTTCTTGTAGATCGGGTTCTAGAGGCATGCGAATATTTTGCTCTGCCTGCCAAACCATATAGGTAGATTTTGAGGCCACCAGCTCAATAGCATAGTCAGCCTCTAGTAAATATTTTAAAGCCCGTACAGCATAGATTAGCCCAGATGCACCGGTGACACCAAGAATTAAAGGAGTTGTCATTAGTTGTGATTAGTCAGTAGTAAAATCATGTCCGGTGTCATGTAAGCATTCAGCTATCAGCTATCAGCTAATAGCTTAAATTGTTAATTAACAAAAAGGAATCAACCCTATTAGAATCAAGCATATTATACAGCGTTTTTCATAACTATGAGGTAAACAAGTTTTTTTTCCTGTTCCCTGTTCCCTGCTCCGAAGTCCCTGCTCCGAAGTCCCTGCTCCCTAAAACCGATAAGTTTGTACCTCACCGAATTTAAAACCGCTGTAAGTGATTAACCGGACTTAATATCATTTCATTAGTAGTGAGTGGTTAGTGGTTAGTGGTTAGTTAACCTTCTAGTAACCTACTAACCACTCACGAATAACTTACTCCTCTAAATCTTCGTTACTAGCAAAACTACCACCGCTTACGGTTACCAGGTCAATTTGTTGACGGTAATAATCCACACTCTTGACTTGGACTTCGACGCGATCGCCTAATCGATAGGCAGTGCGATTTTTGCGACCGACTAGGCAGGCGTGACGGGAGCGATACTCGTACCAGTCATCCTTGAGAGAGCTAACATGAACCAATCCTTCTACTAACAAGTCTTCAATTTCGACAAAAAAGCCGTAGGATTGAACCCCAGTAATCAGACCGCTGAAGATATCTCCTGTACGCTCTTTCATCTGTTCAGCTTTCTTTAAGCCCTGTAAATCCATCTCTGCATCCATGGTGATTTTTTCACGGTCATTGAGATGGGGAATTAATGTAGTTAACTGATTTTCTAACTCTTGGTGAATTTCTGGTGGTAAAACATTCCAGTTTATATTACCTTGACAGCTGCTATGATTCAGATTTACCCGGTCTTTGGAACGGGTAGAACGACGGTCTCTTCCTTTTTCAAATACCAAATGCAGTAACTGTTGTACCCATAAATCCCCATAGCGCCTCAGTGGTGATACTCCGTGAGTATAGCCAGTATCCAATGCTAGACCAAAGTGCGATCCTGGTTTAGAACTATAACCTGTTGGTTTTAAGGTTGATAACAACAAATAGATCAATACTTTAGGTGCTATGGATTTGGCAAATAGCTGGGTAAAGCCTTGATAGTCTTGAGGGGTAATAGTTTCCTCTTGCTCAAGCTGCATATCATGCTCTAGATTCATGCCCAACCTCATCAAATCCTGAAGCCCATCCCAATCCGGTAGCCCCTGGACACAGTAAATCCCTGGCAAAGTTAGGGCTTGGATGTGGGTAGCTATTGCTTGATTGGCTAAGATCACTAATTCCTTCAACAAAGACTGCATTGGTACTGTTGAAGAAACCTCCAGAGCCCCCACTCTCCCTTCATCTTTATAGGGGTATGGAATCTGGGACAAATTTAGGTCAAAGGCACCCCGCTGCTTTCGTTGCGCCCTGACTGCTGGACTCAAGGTAAAAAACAGTTCCTTGAGTATGTCCACCACAGGTGCCAATTCTGAGTCAGCTTCCTCATGTCCCCCCAGAAGGGATTGAGCCTGCTCATAACTGAGCTGGTAGTGTACCTGGGTTATGGACGGTTGAATCTGATATTCTACTACCTTACCAGCTTCGTCTAGAGTGAGTAGTACGGAGATGGTTAAGCGGTCTTGACCTGGTACTAGGGAACAAAGCTGGGTAACGGCGTCCGGTAGTAAAGGCAATATCACATCGGACAGATAAACTGCTGTACCCCTTTTTCTGGCTTCATCCGCCAAGGGAGAGTCTGGAGGGACAAAGTAAGCCACATCAGCAATATGTATCCCCAGTTGCCACTGATTTGCTTCAGTTTTTTCTAGAGTAAAGGCGTTTTCTACAACTACCTTTTCTGAGTTAGCTAGCTTATCTTCAATGATAATGGTTAGAACCTTTCGCAAATCTAGGCGCTCGCTATAGTCGGATTTTTTCAGCTTTTTCGGTAAGTTATCAGCGGCTAGAAGTACCTCATCAGGGAAGTTAGAGCGTAAATCGTGCTTGCAACAGACAATGTCGGTGTCAGCGGCATCTTCTGCATCACTTCCTAAAATACGGGCAACTTTTCCAAGGGGAGGGTTTTGTCCTAGGGGGTAGCGTAGCACTTCTACATGAACCAGATGCTCCACTGCTTTTTGTAAGATTTCCTGATCTGGTTCAAGATCTAGTTCAAACAAGAGTCGGTCATCAAGGGGAAAGGCTCGGTAACCATTACCAGTTTCCTTGACTCGCGCTAGCACTGAAGGATTTACCCGTTCCAGAATTAACCGCACTTCTCCTTCAGGAGAGCGGCGTCGGCTACCTTCTTTGGTAACTTTGACTAGGACGCGATCGCCATTCCAGGCAGTACTCAGATTACTCTCCCGAATGTAAATATCATCGGCTCCCTCGACTTCTTGGATGGCAAAACAAAAGCCTTTACTGGAACACCGCAGCTTGGCTTCCACCACGTCTTCTTCGTAAACACGCCGATACCTGCCGCGATCTTTAACCAGAATTCCTAATTTTTCCAGTACATCCAGGGAAATCTGGAGTTTTTTGAGACTGTCTTTGTCTTGGCAACCAAGTTTTTTTTCTAAGACTTTGGGTGCCACTAGTTTATCATCAGTAAAATTAGAAAGTAATGTAGCGATTGAAAATTCCATCCAACAATCCTTTTCGTCTGATCGTGGTTTTTGCTTGTTGCCCTTAAGAGCATGCGATCGCATTGGTAGGACAGTCCCTGATGCGATCGGGTCATCGGCTGAACATTGAAAGGCAAGCCAGGTGTACACTTCTCCAGCAGCAGAGAATAGTGCATCAGTAATCCCGGGTAGCTGAACTTGTTCCACCCCTTGTGTTTCTTTCCCAGGAAAGGGTATCCACTGATGGTTTGCCTAAACTGGTTAACCGACTCTGTTGTTTTTGTTCCGAAGCAAGACTAAGGTCAGGGTAACTTTTTAGGCTAATGACTCACCTAACAAAGCCTGCGGGATTTTTGAGATTGAGGTTGGTCAATAGCCAGTGATTCAAACGCCATGGCACCTTCTTTGAGTTACGGTTTGAGGAACCTAGGACGATTGTTTCGTTGGCGAAGTTATCATCAAACGGGTAACTAACAGGCAGTTATGTATAAGAAGCAACCGATTCAAAGAGTGAGTTTCTCCAATGCCACCCAGAATATTCGGCTAAAACTCTTATGTTCAGACACTGCAATAATCGGAACCATTACGCTTCCTGGTAACTTAGTCCCCTTGCTTTGCCGATGCTTTAGCCCCTGGGGCAAAAGAGAAGCTAGCCAACGTCTGGTCAGCCTCGGAACTGTGTTCAAATTCCCCAGTTATATCTACTACTAGTCTACGTGACATACTCCTACACTAACTCTTCGAGTTCAGTGTAGGCTTCTTGCCAACTCCACCCAACGGTTAGGATACTCGGCAAGCTTTATTAACGACACGAGATGCCCCTCCGCGCCGGAACAATACAAAAAAGTTCTATTTTTAGCAAGTAGGTGGCGGTTAGCTCTTAATTTCATTACCCTACTATGTTCATTATAGATGATCACAAAGTATAAAAGTTCTTATCCGCCATTCATGTCACGCCGACATGCAAGTTCGGACGTGGGGCATAAGAGCAGATTAAGCTAAAAGGCTACGGACTACATCAGCAGATGACAGCTCTTGTGGAAGATAGTAGGTGTGGGCAACGAGGGGAACTTGGAGGTTTACCCGCCCTCTGATTTCCTATTCCTAGAGCGCCTGGAAAAAAGGAACTTTAGTTGTACTTGGCTGTACTGCTCCACTGGATCAGGAACAGAACAGAAATTCCTTTCTCCTAGGTCTGTTGAAGATTGTAACCACAGAATACTTTCACTAAGATGACCATTTTTGAGCGAGCTTACCAAATATAGTTTTATTGTATCATGTTTTATTGTACATCAACGGGAGTAGAGAATCGGGAACAAATGTTCCGGTGATCCGTAGATATGCTGTTCCGTTGTCTTGATGCAGCGCGGTCATGGGGGAAACCACGCCAGTTGCTCATGGGGGGAACCCCCTTTGGCCTCACTGGCTCCCCAAGACCGCGCTGCATCGCTTGCTACAGTTTTCGGGTAAAGCTATGCTATGATATAATGCTTAGATTTGGGCAGGAAATGGTTTTATGTTTACTCAGTTCCGAGATCGTTATCCTCAAGGCAGCTTGATCAGCGATCTTTTAGCAATTGACCATGGTCAGTACATAGTACGTTGCTCAGTTAAAGTTGAGGGTACCATCTTGGTCACCGGTCTAGCTGCTGCCCAAACCGTTGAATTAGCAGAAGACCAAGCCAGACTTAGAGCTTTAGCTGCTTTAGGCATGGATAGCACCAAAGGGATTGATCAAAACAAGGATATTCCCAGAGCAAAGCGTGAGGTAAATCTGCCGCTGCAACCATTGCCTCGCTATGATGTTGGCTCGACCTCAGCAAGTCAGGAACAGACTCAACCCAATCATCATTTTACTCAAGCTAGTCGAACCAGTGACACCAGTAGTTACTCTTTCTCAGAGTCAAGAGCTAGAGAGGTTAGGGAAACCGCTGCCAATATCCCATCAGTAGAACCAGTAAGGAACTTTAGCAATGATTCCTTCTCAAGGGAAGTAGAGACCACTGTGCCAGCTGACATCCCTAAGAAGAGGGAGCCAATTAGCTACCAGACCTCACCACCTGATCCTCCAGTTCAGTCATATTCTCAAAATACCATGGAGACTAACACCAGTGACATGGGATCATTGAGTTCTGGGATTATTGACCATTCTGACATCATTACTAAAACTAATGTAGAAATGAAGCGTCTGGGTTGGACAACTCAACAGGGGAAAGACTATCTTCTACAAACTTACGGTAAGCGATCGCGTCAGCTGCTTAGTGACAAAGAATTAATGTCTTTTCTGGAATATCTAGAATCTCAGCCCGTACCTTCAGATTCGTAAGTTATTAGCTATAGGAAAGGGAATCGGGCATCGGGCATCGGGCATCGGAACCCACCCCTAACCCCTCCCAGGAGGGGTTAGGGAATCGGGAATCGGGAATCGGGAATCGGGCATCGGTAAAACATCCTGTGTAACTCATAGTTATCAAAAACGCTGTCAGTAAAATTAGATCAACAACAAAAGCGATGCTCAGCCAATAGTATCGCTTTTTTTTATTAATATTAAATCGTAAACTCTCAGCTCTCAGCTCTCAGCTCTCAGCTCTCAGCTCTCAGCTCTCAGCTCTCAGCTCTTAGCTCTCAGCTCTCAGCTCTCAGCTCTCAGCTCTCAGCTCTCAGCTCTCAGCTCTTAGCTCTCAGCTTATTAGCACGCTACGCGAACATCTTTTGAATAAAATGGGCTTTTACCTAGACTTTAAATTCTCATTAATCTATCAATATTAAATTCTTACTAAATAGGTTAATTTTAAACTGAATGCTGATAGCTGAAGGCTGTTCACGTAGCGTGCGCATAGCGCTTAAGCTTAGCTTTTAAATTAATTGCAACTTCTCCATAAAACCCCCAAAAAAAAGTTTTTTTAAAACCCTTGACAAATTAATATATAATCATTATGATTATATATATAACGTCGAGTTCAAAAATTAAAACATGTCAACAGAATTTAACCCAAACCTAAAAAAATACCCTGTTGAGCACACTCTGAAAGGCTCTCGTAAAGCAGTAACCTATAGCATGCACACCCTCTATGTATTTGGGTATGCAGAGATTTGCGAGTGGAGTCCTCTGGAGCCGACGGAGGTTCCAGGGGAAGTGAGGACTACCATGATGAAGTATTGGCTGTTGCCATAACACGTTGTCTTGATGCAGTCGCTCATGGGGGAAACCACGCCAGTTGCTCATGGGGGGAACCCCCAAGACCGCACTGGCTCCCCAAGACCGCGCTGCATCGCTAAATTTCTGGGGGGGTTTCCCCCCTTGCAAAGGCTCCTGGTCTTTTCGCGTAGCGTGGCCTTTGGCCAATAAAATAAGATCACATCAGGTTTGGTTTGGAATCTGACTGACATGACAATTTCAATCCACTTACTGTGGTATTGAAAAAGCCGTAGACATAATATCTACGGCTATTTTTTTTATTTTTAGACTTATATTTTTTGTAAGCATTCAGCGGTCAGCCGTCAGCGGTCAGCCGTCAGCGGTCAGCCGTCAGCGGTCAGCCGTCAGCGGTCAGCCGTCAGCCGTCAGCCTTCAGCCGTCAGCCTTCAGCTGACGTAACAGAGATTAAAGCAATGCTTACTTGTTTTATTCAAAAGCTGTGCGCGTAGCGCATAAGCTGATAGCTGAATGCTGAAAGCTGAAAGCTGAAAGCTGATCGCTGATCGCTGATCGCTGATCGCTGAAAGCTGAAAGCTGATCGCTGATCGCTGATCGCTTATCTTGCCTTTTTCTCAAAATATCTTACTAATCAAACCTGGTAAATCCTTACATATAGTTACCATATTAGCAGTAGGAGACAAAGCAGCAGCAGTTCCCATGAGTATTTTCATCGCCTTCTTAACTACTTTCTTCACAGCACCATCTTCGGAATTAGTTAAACCAGAAGCGATCGCTTCAATTTGTTCTAGGGCTTCTGCTTTGTCTTCGTCATCCAAATCTTCTGCTAAGACTGCGCTTTGCAGTTGACTGAGTAATTCCTTCAGTTGTTTTTTATCAGGCTCAGGCTCAAAGCTAGGTAACTGGTTGATAGTATTAGCAACTGTACCACTAATCTCACCTAAGTTAAACGCACCAGCAAAACTATTTGTTACTGTAGCGTTATCCGATATATTTATATTTTGACTTTTATCGTTGATATTAGCCATGATTTCAGAATAATCTCCAGAAATATTACCGTGTTGTGATAATAGCAATACTAATTTTTGAATATCGCCTTTAAACTGAATGGATTGATTACTATCTTGTGGATCGTTAGATACTAACTTGTTCAAATCTATTATATCACCAAGTAAACTCCAAACATTAACGTCTTCAACGGTTGTTTCACATTTAATGTTGTATTCCTTGTATTCTATATATTTTAGCAATGTTTCAAAGCGATAAGAGTATGGCGACTGACTGTCTTTACACGTAGGGCAATTACAAGGTATGAACTGACTGTATTTTAATCGCTGATAAGAATCATTAATTTTATCTAGTTCGTAAGCAACTATGCTCAATAATCCCCGCTTATCTCTACCAGCAACCCTAATCTTAATCTCCCGTTTGCCGTAATATTCAACCACTTCCGCTTTGGTGTTGTCCTTAGTTAAGATGACGCCACTTTTCCAAACGTATTGTTGTTGGTCAATATACTGATGCATCACCACAATCAAGCGAGTGATAATACCCTTGGGCATAAAATCCGGATAAGTGTAGCGTAAAATCAGATTGTGGGATGGATCCCAATCATAGTCTGGTTGGTCTTCGCTGAGGAGTTGAGGGGCGATAAAGGTATCTTTGCTGTCAGTAATTTCATAGCAAAGTTGAAATTTCTTCATTAGTTCTAGTAATTCTCCTCTGGTAGAGGCATACTTGTCATCTTGCCAAATACCTTTTAAATCGTTACGGGTAAACTTTCCGTTGTTATTCATAACTTTACGATTATCCAGCACTTTGTAAACAGCATCGGTACCCCATTCTGGTTTAAGAATGACTATTTTATATAACAACGAATCTTCTTGATCCTGGAAATGAAGGCATACCCCTAAATCGTGGAGATATCCGCTTAACTGTAATTTATATTCTAGTAGAGTAAATCCGTTAGTTTCACAGATCTCTAGATATTCTTTAAGAGAGATATAATTACGAGAATCGTTTTCTAAAGCTTGACGAACGTTTACCCAAGTTTTGGGTAATGGTTGTCCCACGTGAGGTAAATTTTGAATGTAATGTTTAATCTCATTGGTAATTTTTTCTAAATCTCGGTTAGTTTTGAGGTTAGTAGCCAGAGTTTTTTCGAGATTTTCAAACTCTCCTCGCAAAGCTCGTTCGTTAATGTCCCTTTGACGGTCTTGTTTCTCGTTTTTAATAATCAACAGGGGGCTATTATCACTTAATTTTTCTACAATATTTAACCAATAATAAAAATTGGTATCTTCTTTGCGACTATCTGCAACTAAAGTATAGAGAGAACGTTTAGTCAAGAAAAACTGATGGGTAGCATGATAAATTTCTTGTCCGCCAAAATCCCAAATATTAACCTGAAATTTTCGTCCGTTATCTAGAGGGAAACTCCATTTAATAACATCAATGCCTTCTGTAGATTCTTGATTGTCTTGGAGTTGGTATTGGGGGTCTTGAATTTTTTTAGCTAAACTAGTCTTGCCTGCTCCGGCCTCGCCGACAATCAACAACTTCGCTTCATAGATATAATCTTTTCCTTCTTCTATTAATTGTCGAAAATATTGTTTAATAGCACCTACACCTCCACTGGCTACTTCTAGCGGTGGCTCAACTAGGGGATTATCCGCTAAATCTAGATTGGTCAAATTGGATAGATTACCGATAAACTCTGGTAGTTCTGTTAGTTCATTACCCGATAAATCTAGCGTAGTCAAATTGGATAGATTACCGATAAACTCTGGTAGTTCTGTTAGTTGAAGTCTCGATAAATCTAGCCTAGTCAAATTGGATAGATTACCGATAAACTCTGGTAGTTCTGTTAGTTCATTAGCCGATAAATTTAGCGTAGTTAAATTGGATAGATTACCGATAAACTCTGGTAGTTCTGTTAGTTCATTACCCGATAAATCTAGCGTAGTCAAATTGGATAGATTACCGATAAACTCTGGTAGTTCTGTTAGTTCATTACCCGATAAATCTAGCCTAGTTAAATTGGATAGATTACCGATAACCTCTGGTAGTTCTGTTAGTTTATTACCCGATAAATATAGCGTAGTTAAATTGGATAGATTACCGATAACCTCTGGTAGTTCTGTTAGTTCATTACCCGATAAATTTAGCGTAGTCAAATTGGATAGATTACCGATACACTCTGGTAGTTCTGTTAGTTGATTACCCGATAAAGCTAGCGTAGTTAAATTGGATAGATTACCGATACACTCTGGTAGTTCTGTTAGTTGATTACCCCATAAAGCTAGCGTAGTCAAATTGGATAGATTACCGATAAACTCTGGTAGTTCTGTTAGTTGATTACCCCATAAATCTAGCGTAGTCAAATTGGATAGATTACCGATAACTTCTGGTAGTTCTGTTAGTTCATTACCCGATAAAGCTAGCGTAGTCAAATTGGATAAATTACCGATAACTTCTGGTAGTTCTGTTAGTTGATTACCCCATAAAGCTAGCGTAGTCAAATTTGATAGATTACCGATAAACTCTGGTAGTTCTGTTAGTTTATTAAACGATAAATCTAGCCTAGTTAAATTTGATAGATTACCGATAACCTCTGGTAGTTTTGTTAGTTGAAGTCTCGATAAATCTAGCCTAGTCAAATTGGATAGATTACCGATAACCTCTGGTAGTTCTGTTAGTTGATTAGCCGATAAATCTAGCGTAGTTAAATTGGATAGATTACCGATAACCTCTGGTAGTTTTATTAGTTCATTGCCAGATAAAGCTAGCGTAGTCAAATTGGATAGATTACCGATAAACTCTGGTAGTTTTGTTAGTTGATTAAACGATAAATATAGCTCGGTTAGATTGGATAGATTAACAATATAGTCTGGAATTGTTTCTATTTTGTTACTGCTTAATTTTAATACTTTGATTTGTTTGAGTTCAAAAACTTCTTCCGGAATTTTGGTCAATGGTGGGAATCCATATTCATTACTCAAATCAAGTATTTCAAGGTTTTTTTCCCTAGCTTCTTGGATTTTTTCTCGGAAGCGCTTTGGAATATTATCTTCGCTCATATAGCAATTGTTATTTGGGTGAGTGACAAAGCTTATGATTTTAATGCAATAGGCTTTTAAGGTAATCAGCCTGAAAAAATACTGTACCTCATAAGTGCGATAAATGCTTTATTATCCCTGACCTAACAAATATATTATAATCTTTACTATAGAAAAGTCATGTGGCATCACTTGTTAAATGCAAGTACAAGTATTTATACTCAAAAACTTTGGTGGAAGAATTCCCTTCTTTGATTCAGCAATACAAAAAATCCGATGTTGCATAAATGCATGATGATTTGAATAGTTTTGTGGAATGAGCATCATGGTGAAATGAGCATCATGGTGGAATGAGCATCATGGTGGAATGAGCATCATGGTGGAATGGGCATCTTGCCCGTTTCATTTCCGGAGCGACTTTCCCAACACTGGCTACCGATAAAATCAGCTTTTTGGTGGTGCGTTACGGGGCGGACTATCCCAACTTTGGCTACGACACGAAAAATAATCGCAAGTCCGCCCCTAACACACCCTACGCAACTTGTGTGGAATGGACATCATGGTGGAATGGGCATCTTGTGTGGAATGGGCATCTTGCCCGTTTCCCGACTCCCGACTCCCGACTCCCGACTCCCGACCCCCCCACACTTACCTTGGTCAGATCCTCTAGGATGACAGATGAAGCAGGAAAGTCCTATCGTGAGGGTAAAGCTAGAGCTATATTCCTTCCGGATTAGTCTCAGCAGTTGCGTAACCTGTAGATTCACATTAAGGTCATTATTCTAAGAGGCTGTACCGTGCCTAAATCTATTCCATTACTATCTATTCTTGTTGTCATGGGTTTGATGAGTTGGTCAGCACCAGTGGCTGGACAAGCACTGATTCCCTATACCCTAAAATTAGATTCAGAGGAACTCGAACAGCAGGGCTTAACTCTGGCTCAAGAAGCCATTCAGTTAGTCCGCTTTCAACAATACGACCTGGCTCTGCCTAAGGCCAAGTTAGCTACTCAACTTGCCCCCAACACCTATCAAACCTGGTTTATCTTGGGAACCTTGTACGTACAGTCCCAAGAGTTGGATCAAGGCATAGAAGCCTTGCAAAAGTCTTACTCTCTGGCACCAGATGAGGCTGGAGTGCTGTTCACCTTGGGGTCAGCCTATTTCCAAAAAAGCGACTATAGAAAAGCGATCGCTCAGTTGAAAGCGGGATTAAAACTAAAGCCCGATGTGCCAGAAGCTCTGTTTGACTTGGGCAATTCTTACTATATGCTAAATCAGTATAGTGAAGCAATCGATGCTTACAACAAAGCTGTTGACCAAGACAAAAGCTTTTGGCCTGCCATCAACAACATTGGTTTGGTCAACTATGAACAAGGAGATGTGGAGAGTGCCATTAGACAATGGGAAGCAGCCATAGGGATTGATAAAGAGGCCGCAGAACCTCAACTTGCGATCGCTGTGGCTCTGTATGCCCAAGGGGATATCGAAAAGGGACTGTTAATGGGAGAAGCGGCAATCCGCCTAGATAGCCGCTATGCTAACTTAGAGTTTCTTAAGGAAAACTTGTGGGGTAAACGCCTGCTTTCTGAAACCAAAAAGTTTCTGGAAAATCCCAGAATCCAAGCCACCATTATCCAGGGTGAAGGTATACCCTAAGTAGCTCAACTCCACCTGTCATGGGTGACTTCTAAAAATAGTGCTTGATCTCTATCAATTGCCAATAGGGGAGGGATCGCAGCCAAATATGGGCAATCATCTCAAGGGCGGTGGTTTTAAGATTGGCAATTTTCAAGACAGGAATTTAATTGTCCTGGGGTAGTAGAGCCATGATTTGATCAACAAACTGTTGATGGTCAACAACGGGTTTGGAGATGTAGTCATCGGCACCACTTTGCTTAAGAAATTTTTCTCTATCTCCTTCCATCGCATGAGCAGTGACCAGAATAATGGGCAGTTTAGAGGTATCAGCATCAGCCTTAAGCATTTGGGTAATCTTAATGCCGTCTACTGATTGACCCTGATAAACACTATGAGCTAGGGAAACATCCATCAAGATAATGTCTGGCTCCCCAGCTTGGGCTAGCTGCATTACTTCTTCTACATCTTCAGTATGCTTTACATTCAAACCGCCCCGCTTAGTGAGAATCTTGGCAAAAACACGAGCATTAATCGGATCATCTTCGACAATCAGAACGGTTTTCATGGGCGTTGCATCAAGAGAGTCATTTTTGGCAAAAGAGTCATTTGATCATAAGTTTGACAGGGAATCTGTCATTTTGCTATTTCAAATTCAAGATGTCATCTTCCCAAGTCTACTTTCCCCACATCCTTAGCTAACTAGTAATGTTCATGGGACTAATACAGGTGATAGGCTGCTTAATACCAGGGAAGCTGACGCTCCTGGCAAAAGCCAACCCACACTGCATCCAAATTTACATTGTAGTGTCTTGGGGACAGTGGAACGGCTTGCTGGAAGCGAAGCTTCTGGCTGGTTAAGCTTGAGCCTGTTTCTTTGAGTCCTTTAGCTAAGCAACACTATCTTAAGGCGGGAAATCGGCTTTGGAACCAGATGCTCAAATTTTATGGTGTAAGCATTCAGCCGTCAGCCGTCAGCCGTCAGCCGTCAGCCCTCAGCCGTCAGCCCTCAGCCGTCAGCCCTCAGCATTATTCCAATGCTTACCTGTTGTCTTGATGCAAAGCGCGAGTGGGGAGGGGCTGCGTGGGTCACCTGCGTCCGCACCTTGAAAGCCCCGTGGAAACCCCCGCAGGTCGGCGCTCCATCGCTTATTCAAAAGCACCTCAAGTAGCGTGCGCATTAGCTGAAAGCGGAAAGCTGAAAGCGGAAAGCTGAAAGCGGAAAGCTGAAAGCTGAAAGCGGAAAGCTGATAGCTGAAAGCTGAAAGCGGAAAGCTGATAGCTGAATACTTAACTTAGGGTGAGCTAGTGTCTGTGTTTTTCTATATGCATCACCTATATGCATCAATAGTCACGCTGGTTAAGCTGGATGCTAGAGCAGATGGAAAGATCAAGGGGACTTGATTAGGTGAAGAAGACATTCTCTTCTCCTTATTTTTCCGATCTTTTCGAGTACCGTAGCCTTAACGAGCGTGCAATTTCCCTATACCCTAAACCCCGATCACCCTGTCAACTACCGCACACTGACCCGATGCGGGTACAGTGTGGGCTTGAATAAAGCCTGTTGACCAGACGGCCTTAAAAATAAGCGCAGCCGTTAGTACCAAGAGTTAAAGTTCGTACCTTGGAATGCGTGCCAGTTCCAAGCTCTACAACCGGGTGATTAAACAGGCCATTCGGGAAAGCCAGTGTGATCCGGAAAGTACCGAGTACTAACACCGTCTAGGCAAACCTTACCAAGAAATTGAGAGGTACAGTAATGTACACTTTTGTTTACGATAAAAACCTCTTTCCTCTAGACCCCTGCCATCCGGCACGGGCAAGAAAATTGCTAAAAAAGGGGCGTGCTAAGGTGTTCAAGCGCTACCCCTTCACCATCGTAGTACTAGACAGGACGGTCGAGGATTCAGTTACCCATCCCTACCGACTCAAAATAGACCCAGGCTCCCAAAAAACCGGCATTGCCATAGTTCAAGAGCAGACCGGACGGGTGACTAATGCCTTCGAGATTGAACACCGAGGGCAGCAGATTAAGAAATCTCTAGACTCTCGTAGAAAGTTAAGACAAAGGCGGCGTAGTCGTAAACTCCGATATCGCAAACCTCGGTTTCTTAACCGGACTCGAAAAGAAGGCTGGCTCCCACCATCTCTTGAAAGTCGGATTGCGAACGTCGAAACCTGGGTCAGGCGGATTCTAAGGGTATGTCCGATCACGGCACTCTCTCAAGAGTTAGTCAGGTTTGATATGCAGAAAATGCAGAACCCCGAAATTAGCGGCGTTGAGTACCAGCGAGGAGAACTATTCGGTTTTGAAGTCAAAGAATATTTACTCGAGAAATGGGGTAGAAAATGCGCTTATTGCAGTACTGATGGTGTTCCTCTTGAAATAGAACACATTCAAGCTTTAAGCCAGGGTGGCTCTAACCGAGTCAGCAACCTGACCCTGGCTTGCCGCCCTTGCAACCAAGCTAAGGGAAATCAGCCGGTGGAGATGTTTCTGCTGAAAAAACCGGACGTGTTAAAGCGGTTATTAACCAAAGCATTAACTCCTTTGAAAGATGCGGCGGCGGTTAATTCAACCCGATGGGAATTGCTCAGGAGACTCAAAGGGTACGGGTTACCTGTGGAAACGGGTACTGGTGGTCAGACTAAATTCAATCGCAAACTCCAGGGGCTTGCTAAAACCCATTGGACAGACGCGGCTTGTGTTGGTACTTCTACACCCGAAAGACTGCTAATTAATCGGCTCAGACCTCTGATTGTCAAAGCCAAAGGTCATGGCAGGCGGCAGCGATGTCGAACCGACCGATATGGCTTTCCTAATGGACATGCTCCCTCACAGAAATTCTTTATGGGGTTTCAAACCGGGGATTTAGTCAAGGCCGATATCCCATTAGGTAAATACGCGGGGCAGTATACCGGACGAATTGCGATTCGCTATAGGCCATCTTTTAAGCTGAGCACTAAGATAAGGAGCTTTGATGTACATCCGAAATATCTAAAAACCATTCAGCGAGCGGACGGCTATCAATACGGACTTTGAATCAACGGACTCGCTACCGCTCGACAAATTTATTGGCGGTAATTCCCCGGGCGCTAACCCTAACGGGTTTAGGCGTCCGCCCCCTTAACGCTTTTTAGGTGGTCAATTCCTTGGAGGATTTTTGATGACAAAACAGCTGAACCTACTGGAAAACAGTAATGTCATTCCCACAGCCCTGCATTTGGAGATGCAACGGTCATATCTTGAATATGCCATGAGTGTGATTGTGGGGCGTGCTTTACCTGATGTCCGTGATGGGCTTAAGCCCGTACATCGACGTATCCTATATGCGATGCACGAATTAGGGTTAACCCCAGATCGACCATACCGCAAATGTGCTCGTGTGGTTGGGGATGTGTTGGGAAAATATCACCCCCACGGTGACCAAGCGGTGTATGAAGCCATGGTGCGTTTAGTCCAAGACTTTTCCACCCGCTATCCCCTCCTTGACGGTCATGGCAATTTTGGTTCGGTGGATAATGATCCACCAGCAGCCATGCGTTACACTGAAACCCGACTTTCTCCCGTGGGCGCTCAAGCCCTATTGTCAGAAATTGGGGAAGCAACCGTTGATTTTATCGACAACTTTGATAGCTCCCAGCAAGAGCCAGTGGTACTCCCGGCACAATTACCGGTGTTGTTGCTCAATGGTTGCTCTGGCATTGCTGTGGGCATGGCCACCAATATTCCTCCTCACAATTTGGCAGAGATAGTAGATGGCTTGATTGCTCTGATTGACCGGCCCAATTTACCAGATGAAAAACTCTGGGAATTAATTCCCGGACCTGATTTTCCCACTGGGGGGGAAATTGTGGCAGCTGAGGGGATTCGGGATGCCTATACTACCGGTCGTGGCAGTATACCGATTCGAGGCATCACCAAGCTTGAAACCATTCAAGTCGGTCGAAAGAAACGGGGGCAGCGTAGGGCAATTGTAGTGAGTGAGTTGCCCTATCAGGTCCATAAGGCCGCCTGGATTGAAAAAGTAGCAGCTTTGGTGAATCAAGGGCGTATAGAAGGGATTAGCGATATCCGAGATGAAAGCGATCGCGAAGGGATGCGGGTGGTGGTGGAACTCAAACGAGATGCTCAGCCATCAGCGGTTCTCCAGCAGTTGTATAAGCAAACTCCCCTGCAAACAAACTTTGGTGCTATCCTGCTGACCTTGGTAGATGGACAACCCCGACAACTTACCCTGCGGCAGTTGTTAGAATCATTTATTAGCTTCCGAGAACAGACTCTAACCCGCCAATATACCTATGAGCAGTCCCAGAAAGAAAGACGTCTTCACCTGGTAGACGGGTTACTGGCTAGCCTCAATCAGCTGGATGCCATGATTGACATTCTCAGAAATGCTCCTGATGGTACCACTGCTAAGCTGTCCCTGCAAAATCAGTTAAACTTAAGTGAAATCCAGGCTGACGCAATTCTGGCCATGCCCATGCGACGGCTAACTGGCTTAGAACGAGAAAAGTTAGAGACCGAGGGTGAGGAACTTTCCCAGCGCCTGGAACAGCTGCACCAATTACTCAATGATCGGCGGGAATTGCTCAAAGCCCTGAAGAAAGATTTGCGATCGCTTAAACGCAAGTACGGTGATCCTCGCCGTACCATAATAAACTCTATTGCTTCCACTGAAAAAAAGCTAGAACAACCGACAGCTGCTCAACCCAGGAGTAAGAAATCTGCTCAACCCCAAAAAACTCCTGATACCCTACCTAATGCTCCCACTGAGCCAGAACAAACACTTCTAGAATTTACCTCTCACGGGTATGTACAGCGGCAAAGTGCCACAACACAGCCAAAATTACCCAAGTCAATTAAACAAGGGGAGGACTTTGTAGTTCAGGCTCAGCTGTTGCTCACCACACAAGAATTAATGGTAATCACTGGTTCTGGCAAAGCCTACCCAGTCAAAATTAGAGATATTCCACCAGCGGCTGGACGCAAGCAGGGTATTCCCTTGGTAAAGTTGCTGCCAAATTCTGCCCAATCAGAAACAGTTGTGGCTCACTTTAGGGTGCCAGATGACCTAGAAAACTTCACCCTAGTTTTGCTGACTCACCAAGGTAAAATTAAGCGTGTATCAGTATCTGAGTTGACAAAACTAACGAACCGTGGTATGTTGCTTACCAAGTTCAGAAATGATGATCAACTACAGTATGCCAACCTATCTACTACAGCGACACAAGTGGTGGTAGCAACCAGCAATGGACGGCTTTTGCGGTTTGAGGTGAATGACAAACAGTTACCGATTATGGGACGCAGCGCTCAAGGAAATCAAGCTTTGCGGCTAAAGGGTAAAGAAAAGCTGGTTGGCTGTGTTGTCCTAGGGGAAGAGGAAAACCTCTTACTGGTGTCTGAGCAGGGGTATGGAAAGCGCCTCCCCGTGCAGGCGATCAGGTTGGCTAATCGGGGAGACCTGGGAACTCAAGCGCTACAGTTTAAAACCGCTAAAGATGGTTTGGTCAGCATGGTCAGGGATTCCATCGCCAATGACGTCATGGTAGTCACTTCCCTTGGCGGTAAGCGTTTAGCTATGAAATCCGTGCCGATTTGGGGAAAAGATGGCACAGGCGATCGCATTGCCCAACTCAAGCCGGAGGAAAAAATCATCAGCGTTACTCCTGTGATTCAGGACTTAACTGTTTAAGGCGATAGCCCACACTGTGAACGGTTTCAATCAAATCTCTGGGTGCGCCAGCTAATCTCAGTTTGCGCCTCAAACTTTTGATGTAAGCGTTGACCGTCTCCTCTTCGGGAGGGTTTTCAAAAGACCAGACGTGCTCGATAATAACACTGCGAGTTAGTACCCGCCGACCGTTGCGCAGCAAAAACTCCAGTAAACTATACTCCTTACGGGTAAAGTGGATAGGTTGGTGAGCATAGCTTACTTCATAGGTACTCGGGTCAAGACGCAAATCTCCCCACTTAAGTACTGGTGGTGCGATAGATTGACCTCGGCGCAGCAGAGCCCGAATCCGAGCAAATAATTCTGGTAAGTCAACTGGCTTAACTAGATAATCATCAGCCCCTGCATCTAGACCCTTGACTTTATCATTAGTGGTATCGCGACCCGTCAACATTAGAATCGGCATTTGATAGCCTTGGGCTCGCAATTTTCGACAAACACCAAAGCCATCGAGCTTGGGCAGAGTCAGATCTAGCACCATCAAGTCATAATCAAGCATTTGGGATTGCTGGCAAGCAATTTCCCCATTGGTAACCAGATCAACCACGTAACGTTGGTTGGTGAGGGCTTCGGATAAATTTTCAGCAAGGAGAATATCATCTTCCACTAATAAAATTTTCATTGTAGAAGTAGTTTTTTGTTAAAAATGACTGATAAGAGTACATAGGTAAAGTCTAAAAGAGATTGGAGTGGCGATTCTAGGTCAAGATTAACTTATGTGACTCTCGTTCCTCCAGTTTCTACCTAGATCAGCAACAGTTAAGTTGACAGCAGTCGCAACCACTGTTCATAATTATCAGGTGGATAAACTTTAGCATTCAAAATAAACCCTTGGCTAACGTTGTTGTAATTGGTGCCCAGTGGGGCGATGAAGGAAAAGGCAAAATAACAGATCTGCTGAGTCGTTCAGCAGATGTAGTCGTCCGTTACCAGGGGGGCGTCAATGCTGGGCATACGGTTGTTGTTCAAGGTCAAACCTTTAAACTGCACCTGATACCTTCTGGAATTTTGTATCCGGATACAGAGTGTATTATTGGCTCCGGTACAGTTATTGACCCAGAAATTTTAATTGCCGAACTTGACCAACTTGAAGCACTGGGCATTTCCACTAAAAATCTGCTGATTTCAGACATAGCCCATGTCACGATGCCTTATCATCGATTGATTGACCAAGCATCGGAAGAGCGCCGGGGTAGGCAGAAAATTGGTACCACGGGTCGTGGTATTGGTCCGACCTATGCGGATAAATCAGAGCGTACTGGTATTCGGATCATTGACCTGATGGATCCGGAAGTATTGGTAGAAAAGTTAACCTGGACGATTAATTATAAGAACCCTATTTTAGAGAAGCTCTATAATCTATCGCCCTTAGACCCAGCTGGTGTGATCAAGCAATACCAGGAGTATGCTGAACGGCTAGGCTCCTATGTGGTGGATAGTTCCTTGAAGATTTATGAGGCGATTGAGCAAAAACGCAATATTCTGTTTGAAGGGGCTCAAGGGACACTGCTAGATTTAGATCATGGGACGTACCCCTATGTAACCTCTTCCAATCCAGTGGCTGGCGGAGCTTGTGTGGGTGCTGGTGTCGGACCGACAATGATTGATCGGGTGATTGGTGTGGCAAAAGCTTACACAACCAGAGTCGGAGAAGGACCGTTTCCCACAGAGATTCACACTCGAGAAGGAGAGTTACTTTGTGAGCTAGGATCAGAATTTGGGACAACCACCGGTCGCCGCCGCCGTTGTGGCTGGTTTGATGCCGTCATTGGTCGCTACGCTGTTCGGATTAATGGTCTTGACTGTCTAGCGATCACCAAACTGGATGTACTCGATACCTTTGAAGAAATTAAGGTCTGCGTCGCCTATGAAATTGACGGTGAACTCACTCGGGAATTTCCTAGCAGTACTAGCGTGTTTGCCCGATGCCAGCCCGTTTACAAAACCCTATCAGGTTGGCAAAAATCTACTGCTGAATGTCGGTCTTTAGAGGATTTACCAAAGGAAGCCTTGGATTATCTTAAATTCCTGGCAGAACTGATGAAAGTTCCTATTGCTGTGGTTTCCTTAGGAGCCAGCCGTGACCAGACAATTATTGTGGAAGACCCAATCCATGGTCCAAAGCGAGCACTATTGGATGCTAGCGGTACACCGATAACTTCGGGAGTTTAAGTGCGTCAGGGTATCAGGGCGTCAGGGTGTCAGTCGGAGAGTTTGAATCTCAGTAGTTTCCGATTCGATTAAAAACCCTGACCTACCATTGAGGTCAGCACCTCCCTCGGTGGCGGAATCGACCGGTAGCTGACCAGTAATTGCCATTAATTTGGCTACGTTATCTCGAAGAGTTAAAGTCCTAGCGATGAATGTTACTGTAGAATGTCAAAAGCGACCAGAAGGTAGTAAGCCGAGAGCCTTACGCCGTTCTGGATTGATTCCCACCGTACTTTACGGTCACAATGGTGCAGAATCTGTATCCTTAACTATGACGGCTAAAGCAGCAGAAGACTTGCTTAAAACAGCCTCGGTTAATAATACCCTGATAGAGCTCTCTATTCCCGACATTTCCTGGAATGGTCCAGTGCTGCTGCGGGAGATACAATCTCATCCTTGGAAAAATTCCCTTTACCACCTCAGTTTTTTCTCAGTGGCTTCTCAAAATAAAGTAGAGGTTGTTGTACCTCTGAAGCTAGTGGGAGAAGCCGTGGGAGTTAAGCAAGGTGGAATTTTGCAGCAAAGGCTTACAACAGTAAAAGTGCAATGTCCCCCAGATAAAATTCCCGAAACCATTGATATTGATATATCAAATTTGGAACAGGGTAAGATGCTGTACATTTACGAGTTAGTCTTGCCAGAAGGGATCGAGGTTATGGATGAGCCTAAATTAAGTGTTCTTGCTATCACTTCTAAATAAAGCGTTGCAGAATACAGGTAAGCATATGCTTACCTTAAATCCTATTTTGTTAATTGCCGATTGAGCACTGAGAATTTTCACTGAGAATTTTCACTGTTCAATTTTAAATTAACAAATAACGTTCCATGATAAATATTCAACCGAAAACAATATCATTACTTTATACAGTAATCATAGAGCAATGATAGGTTGGTTATAGTTGTCTGATTAAGCCAGGGCAGAGTTAAAATTTCCCTGGCTTTTTTGTGAATGATTAGTTGGATTGGAAGAAAATGACAGAAAACTCTCAACAGTCAAGACCTATTGATGTCTTTGGTGTCGGAAATGCTTTAGTCGATATTCTGGCACTGGTGGATGATGATTTTATCCGGCAACATGACCTGAATCGAGGGGCAATGACTTTGATGGATGCCCAAAAGCAGGCTATGATTCTACACAATCTTGAGCATCATTCTCTGGAACTAAGCTCAGGAGGCTCGGCTGCTAATACTATGATTGCGATCGCTCAAAGTGGTGGTAAAGGCTTCTATTCCGGTAAAGTCTCTAGAGATACCAATGGGGAATTTTACCGACAAGACTTATTGGAGGCAGGGATTCAATTTGATGTGCATCCAGCTGAGCTATCTAGTGGTCCAACTGGTACCTGTGTGGTTCTAACTACCCCTGATGCTGAGCGTACTATGTGTACTCATCTGGGAGTGTCTACTACTTTGGCTCCTACTGATATTGATGTAGAACGACTCAGCCAATGCAAATATAGCTACGTTGAGGGCTATCTGTGGACGGGGGATGGCACTCGGAAAGCTTGTATTGAGGCTATGGAACAGTCCAAGCTTAAAGGAGTAAAGAGTGCTTTTACCTTTTCCGACTTCTTTCTAGTAGAGAATTTTGCTGATGATTTCCGTCAGCTGATTACAGATTATTGTGATGTGGTCTTCTGTAACGCGGAAGAAGCACGTCACTTCTGTGGATTGGAATCCTTGTCTGATTGTGCTGGTAAAATTAGTGAGTTAGTGGATACAGCTTTTATCACTGATGGCTCTAATGGTTGTTTAGTGGTGGAAAATAAAACAATTTTCCAGGTGCCTGGATTCCCAGCTAAGGCCGTGGATACCGTAGGAGCTGGTGATGCCTTTGCCGGTGGTGTGTTGTTTGGAATCACCAATGGTTTGACCACTAAGCAAGCAGCACGTTGGGGAAACTATTTTGCTTCAAAAGTAGTACAAACTCATGGTCCACGTCTGGAGGGTTCTCAGGCTGAGTCTGTCAAGGAAGTTGTTAGTAGCGATTAAGCTATTGTGTATTTAATTTAGACAGCTTTCGTTCGCGTAGCGTGGCCTACGGCCAATCATTGTAAGCATTCAGTCATCAGCTGTCAGCTAACAGCTGACAGCTGAATGCTTCCCAATTAGTAAACAGTTCCAAGTTAACTGTTTATTGAAAAATGACACAGACAGATATTCCCAGTTTAATTAACCAGATGATGCAGCCGGAATTTTATCCTCATCCGGTGAAACTACCTATTGAACTGATTCAGACCCATGCTTCCTATGTGCTGCTTACTGGCGAGTACGTCTATAAAGTCAAGAAAGCCGTATATTTTGGATTCCTGGACTATTCAAGTTTAGCTCAGCGAAAGCATTTTTGTCAAGAAGAAATGCGCATCAATCAGTCAGTTTCTCCTGAGATTTATTTGGAAGTTGTGCCAATCATTAAAACCAGTGATGGGTTTGGACTAGGGGGAGTGGGTGAGGTGGTAGAGTATGCAGTTAAAATGCGCCAGTTTCCTCAAGAGTCTCTGTTAAGTACTATCCTGGAACAGCAGAATCTTACCACAACTCATAGGTTGGAATTGGGAAAAGTTGTAGCTCAGTTCCATCAAAGGGCGAAGACCAATAATTATATCCGTAGTTTTGGCACAGTTGCTAAAATTCGGGAGGCGATTGACCAAAATTATCAGCAAAGCCAAAAGTACATTGGTGGACCTCAAACTGGGAGCAGGTCAAATAAGCCTAACAAATGAACTACTTGACAAAACAACAAAAATCCTGTGTTCGAGCCGGTCTTAGTTGCAGAACAGATGAACTATTTACCAGAGGAGCAAGCAATTACCCATGAGGGGGCGATCGATAAGGTAAAAATATTCGGTAAAAGTGACATACTCCCCCTATTACCTATTACCCATTACCCATTACCCATCACCATTCCCCATTCCCCATTCCCCATTCCCCATTCCCCAGATAAGCGTACAAATGTTCTGCATAAGTGACATGCTCCCTATTTGAGATGGTAAGTATGACCGACTGGCTTTCCGAGAATTAGCGATCGCAAAAGCCAAGCGTTATCAGTTACCGATACAAATTATTTACGCTCTGCGCACCAGAAGCTGTGTTATGCGAACGCGCCCCGCGTGGCCTACGGCCAATCGCTTATTATCTCGTAGTGGGGATGTGTCTGATGCTACGGTTGATTTGCTTAAGGGTCAACAGGCTGGATTTGAAGGGTTTACAGAAGAGGAACAATCTTTGGTGATTAGGTTGGATACTAGTCAGGATTGGGAATCCCAGTTGTTAAAGTAAGAAGTATGAACAAGGCATCAAGTATCAATTATGAAGGCTTAAGTATCAATTATGAAGTATGAAGGGTTAAGTATGCAGTGTAAGAGCATCTCAATTAGGCTTGACACAAGGAGTTAGAAGAATCTAATCTATGGTCAATGAAACTTGAACTGAGAACTTGAATCATGTAATCATGATCCATACTGATAATAAAAATAACAGTCACAAATGGGAGCGCTCTGATGTTATCGCTGCCTTTGCTTTAATAGTATCAATTTTGACTTTTGTATTTAGCTCTTCAGGACAGAGAGCACTATGTTCCATTGGAGTTTAAAATGAGACCTGTCCTGAAATCCCACCTTGTGTTATCGGTACAGGTGATACTTGTAATTGCGCGGATTTTAAAAGTCAAAGACAAGCTCAATTATTACTGAAAACCTATCCCGGGGATATTCACAACCTCGATGGTGATCAAGACGGTATAGCTTGTGAGAAGCTCTTACAAATCCAAAACTAAAGATGTACTTGGAGGACTGACTTAGGCGTTTGATTGACTTCAGGTTATAACCAAGGTTCAGAAACACCTGTTACCCAAGATCTGGCGGCCAATGCCAGTCGTTCATCTAGTAGTTTATCGATTACGTGGCCATTGAGGTTCGCTCGCTGTACGTGATTCTTATTCTCACAGGGCTGATCTAATGATATAGGGGATATAGGGTATGTATTTACAAATTGTTAAGCTGTAGGTGTTGATGCCCTAATGTGTTATACTTAAGTTGTAAAGAAAAATACAAATATGCGCTTATTATAAAGAGAAAAAGTTATTTATAGTAAGGAATCAAGGTCTTCTTTGTGGTATCAAAGGCGAAAAACATCTATGATACCAAATTTTAGCTAAAATCAGCAATCAGCTATCACGTTCTTGAGGGTTGGGTTGTTCAGGATAACTGATGTACTCCCGTACCTCAGTTAAATACCTAAGTTTTCCTTGATCAAAAAATTGACTATATAGCACTACCCATTCAGATTAGGACATTGTCTTGATGCAAAGCGCGAGTGGGGGAAACCACGGCAAAGCGCGAGTGGTTTGAAGTTACCGTAAGACAGGCTCGCCTTAATCAATAAGTTTTAACCCTTTTTTGCATAACCTACCAACCATAAAGGCTCAACGTAATCAGGTTTCGTCTCCGGGGGGAACCCCCAAGACCGCGCTGCCTCCCCAAGACCGTAATGGTGCGTTTTCCGCATTAAGAATGAAATTCGCCACGGGTCGCACCTCTGCATCGCTCCTAAACTCCGAAACGTAAGTAATCGCTTACTTTTGACTTCTGACTTCTAACTTCTGACTTGCCCGTAGCGCTATAAGTACCCGCAAGGGTACTGTCAAGCCTAGTGCAACCTTGCGATTATGTACATGGAAAGAACATTCACTTGAGTTCTTTGTAGTAGTTAATTGTAAGGAGAATGGTTATGTCAGAAACTGAAATAGTTTCCAATCAAACCAACCAAGGCAAGGAAATAGAACGGGAGGATCAGCAGCTCCATGAAATCACTTCCAGCGAAACTCAATCCCAGTCAATAGATACCGAAGACCAATTTGAGGGAATGATGGGTCGCGGTGAAATCGAAGCAGTACCCAGATTCAATAAATCCCGAGCGCTTAATGAGGGTTTTGATTTCCAGGAAAGAATGTTGGTCACAGAGGATATGGAAAATCTTCCAGATGCTGGTGCTGGAGAATTCCAAAGGCCAGAGTCAGTATGTGGTAGTGACGACCGCATCCGCATTTCTTCACTTACTAGTATGCCCTGGCGATGGATTTGCCAGTTAATCATTACCAAAGCTAATGGGAGGCGGTCTCTGTGTACTGGCTGGTTGATTGGACCACGGACAGTAATGACTTCTGGACACTGCGTCTATAGCCATAGTGCTGGTGGTTGGGCCAGGAAAATTGAGGTCTTTCCCGGTATTGATGAAAACGAAGCTCCCTTCGGCTCCCAAGTTAGCACATCCTTCCGCAGTGTAAAAGGCTGGACACAAGAACAAGATGATGATTTCGACTACGGAGCAATTATTCTACCGGATGACACCCTAGGGAACCGAGTCGGCTGGTTCGGATTTGCCA
This sequence comes from Moorena sp. SIO3A2, assembly GCF_010672265.1. NCBI lineage: Bacteria > Bacillati > Cyanobacteriota > Cyanophyceae > Coleofasciculales > Coleofasciculaceae > Moorena > Moorena sp. SIO3A2. The sequence goes on along the minus strand of NZ_JAAHHC010000039.1, from coordinate 13,081 downwards.
ATCTATCCGACGACTTACTCACAAATCTACTGATAAATAACTCTGGCTACGCTGGTGACAAACCATTTGGCACACAATGGTTCAATGCTGGTCGAATTACCAGAATCACTGGTCGCAAGCTCTCCTATATGCTCGATACCTATGGCGGTCAAAGCGGTAGCCCAGTCTGGCGCTTGCAAGATGGTCAACACCATGTAGTGGGAATTCACGGCTATGGTGGCTGTCCTAACAGTGCTGTCCGCATCAATAAGTCTGTGTTTGATAACATGTCGGCTTGGAAAAATGTCTAATATAGCGCTACGCGCAAGTCAGAAGTCAGAAGTCAGAAGTCAGAAGTCAGAAGTCAGAAGTCAGAAGTCAGAAGTCAGAAGTCAGCTATGACTAAGTTTAGGAGTTTAGGAATGTCAAACATCTGAATGCGTTGCTATATCAGCTTTTAGTTATCAGCTTTTAGCTCACGCTAAAAGCTGACGGCTGACGGCTGACGGCTGACCACTGATACCTGAATGCTTACAGTTCAACTAACAAAGGAAAAAACTGTCAGATGACTACTAAACTACAAATTCCTGTTAAATCTTTTGCTTTGAGCAGTCTTATCGGATTATGCCTGCTGTTTTCCGCTTGTAGCGCTCCGCAACCAGACGTTCCATCGGAAAACAATCAGGGTAATAATCCAGATAATAATCCAATAGAAAGGTCAACTGATGAACAAATGATTATCGAAGGTAAAATTGTCGCAGTTATGGAAAGCTTCCCTCTACAGTTAAAGGTAGAGACGAAGTCTGGTTCCTATAGTGTACAACTTCTTTCCGATACCAAAATCACTCGTCAAGGAGAAACTGTTGACCCAGGAAAATTAAGTCCTGATCAGAAGGTTCGGATTAAAGGTCAGAGTTCTGGTTCCAGTAAGTCTGCTATCACTGCTCAAACTATTGAAATCCTTTAGTAAGCTATCAGCATTCAGCTATCAGCATTCAGCGGTCAGCGGTCAGCGGTCAGCGGTCAGCGGTCAGCCTTCAGCGGTCAGCCTTCAGCGGTCAGCGGTCAGCGGTCAGCGGTCAGCGGTCAGCCGTTAGCGGTCAGCCTTCAGCGGTCAGCCTTCAGCGGTCAGCGGTCAGCGGTCAGCGGTCAGCCGTTAGCCGTTAACTGTTCGCGTAGCGTGCGCGTAGCGCATAAGCTGATAACTGATAACTGATAACTGATAACTAAAAACTGAAAACTGAAAACTGAAAGCTGAAAGCTGAAAACTGAAAGCTGAATGCTGAAAGCTGAAAGCTGAAAGCTGAAAGCTGAAAGCTGAAAACTGAAAACTGAAAACTGAAAACTGAAAGCTGAAAGCTGAAAGCTGACCGCTGAAAGCTGAAAGCTGAATGCTGACCGCTGAATGCTTAGAAATCACCTTTGTTTATCTAACAATGGAGCTGCCTCTAGCAAGGTTCTAGTGTAAGGATGCTCAGGATTAGTAAACAGGTCATGAGTTGGTTTCTTTTCAACAATCTGACCTTTATTCATCACGGCGATTCCATCACAGAAAAACCGTGCTACCCAGAGGTCATGAGTAATAAACAAATAGGTAAGATTAAAGGCTTCTTTCAACTCCAACATTAATTCTAGTACTTGAGTTTGGACACTAGCATCCAGCATACTCACTGGTTCATCACAAATCACCAAACTAGGATGAGTAATCAATGCCCGAGCAATAGCAACCCGTTGTTGTTGTCCTCCAGAAAGGTCAGCAGGATATCGATTATAGTAATCTTCTACAGGCGTTAATCCTACCCGTTCTAGCATTTCCTTGACCTGGTTTTTTGCTGCTGTTGGATTAGCCGCTAATTTATGAATAAATAACGGATCGGCAATACTTTCTCCCACAGTCATTAAAGGATTAAGACAAGCATGGGGGTCCTGAAATACCATTTGGATTTGACGACGAATCTCTTGTAGGGAATGTCGATTGAGTGTAGCTAAATTTGTGCCTTGAAACTCAACGGTTCCAGCAGTAGGACGAACTAATTGCAAGATAGTGCGAGATAAAGTACTTTTACCACAACCGGATTCTCCTACTAGTCCCAAAATTTCACCAGGATATAAATCAAAACTGACGTTATCCACAGCTTTGATAACGTTTTTTTCTTGAGATACCAGTTGCTGAATAAAATTGCTTTCTAAGGTATAATATTGCTGGAGATTGGTAACCCGTAGCAAAGGGGTAGGAATGGCAGAGCTGGAATTACCCTCATTGTCATTAGTGTCAGGGTCATTAGTGTCAGTGTGCTCTCTAACTGCCTGGAGATGTAGAGCTGCTTCTAAAAGCGATCGCGTATAATCATGGTTAGGTTGCCACAGAATCTGTGCCACTGGCCCAGTTTCCACCATTTTCCCACCATACATGACCGCAATGCGATCGCAATATTCCCCGATCATGGCCAAATCGTGAGAAATCAGTAACAGTGCCATGTCCCGTTCTCGACAAGCCATGGTTAATTCTTCTAATATCTGTGCCTCTACCGTAACATCCAAGCTAGTGGTGGGTTCATCTGCTACAATTAGCTTGGGATTGAGCAACAAGGCTAATGCGATCGCAACCCGTTGCCGCATCCCACCACTAAATTCATGGGGATATTGAGAGAAGCGATTAGCGGGAATTTTCACCGCATCTAGAGTTTCTATTACTTTTGCTTTAGTCTCACGTCCTGATAGCTGGGGTTGGTGAGCTCTGAGGGTTTCTAGGCAGTGTTCCCCTATACTCATTAAAGGGTCAAGGCGAGTCATCGGGTCTTGAAAGACTAGGGCTACTGCTTCTCCCCGAAACTGGCGCAGCTGTGCAGGGGTTAAATCAAAGACAGACTTTCCTGCAAACCTAACCTGTCCTTTCACTCGGGACCGTTGCGGTAACAACTGCATGATTGCTCGTCCCAGAGTAGACTTACCGCAGCCTGACTCACCGACTAATCCCAGTCGGTCCCCTGAATCTAGGATAAAGGAAACATCATCTACTGCCCAAGTGGGTTTTTCAAGGGATTGGCTGCTAGGATAGGCCACCTGCAAGTTTTCGACACAAAGTAGCGCTTCACTCATCTATTAAATATTTCTCTCCCAATAATATAAAAACTTTGATGCCATAACCATTAAATTTTGATTAAAATTTGTAAAGCTAGACTAATTCCTATCTAAGTCAACTGCTCTGATCGAGTTCATGAGGCCGCCAGTAGGATTGAGCAAAGTTATCCTATAAACATCTTTTTGACATCTTTTTGTCAGGGCATCACCATGGAACCTGTAAATCCCCAAGTGTCTAATCACTATCAGCCAGATTCAAATTCTCAAAGCCAAGAAGAAACCAAAGCCAAATCCTCGGCATGGCTACTCACAGTCCTGTTTTTGGTAGGAGGTCTAGCTTTGTTGCAAATCTCGACAGTACCAGAACCCCCTGTAGCCCAGACGAAAACTAAACAGACACCACCGCGACCTGTAGAAACTATTCCCCTGACCTTAGGTAAAGGAATTAAACGGATCCAGTTACTGGGTGAAGTAGAGGCAAGTGAAAAAATCACGATTAAATCTCAGGTGGATGGTGTAATACAACAAGTCAAAGTCCGAGAAGGCGATCGCGTTAAACCGGGCATGACCATTGCTATTCTTGATGGTGCTGACCAACAGTTAGCCCTCGCCCAAGCTAAGGCAAGGCTTGCTCAGGAAAAAAGTAATCTCGCTCGATTACAAGTGGGAACCCGTCCAGAAATTCTTGCCCAACGGCAAGCAGAACTGGATGCCGCTAAAGCTAGGGAACAAGAAGCAAAGGACAACCTTGATGGTATGATAGCCGTCCAACCCAATTTAATTGCCCAACGGCAAGCAGAACTAGATGGGGCTCAAGCTCGGGAACAAGAAGCCAAGGATAACCTAAAACGCATTGAAGCCCTAACTCTGGAAGGAGCTCTGTCTGAACGAGCAAAAGTGGAAGCCGAAAAAGCAGCTGATGCAGCTACCAGTGAGCGCTTACGGGCTCAAGCTGCCCTAAGTGCAGAACAAACTAAAACCCAGCAAGAGATTGCTGAAGCCAGAAGTACCGTTGATGCCACCATCAGTGAGCGGTTGCGCATTGCAGCTCTGTTAGCGGAAGCCCAAGTCGGACCAACCCAGGAAGAAATTGATGCCCAGAAAGGGGTAGTAGCAGCAGCTGTTGCAGCGGTTGAGCAAGCTCAACTAGCATCAGAACGAGCCACGATTAAAGCGCCTATAGCCGGAGTTGTGCAATCCCGCCAGGTTGACACTGGCAACTATGTTGAAGGTGGCGATGCCATCATTACCTTGGTCAATAATGCTCAATTCGATATCTTTCTACAAGTACCAGAAAAGTTTACTAATCAGGTCAAACCAGGGATGTATGTGGAATTAACTGCACCGCGAAGTTTACCTAACTGGCAGCAACGAGCACAGATTACCAGCGTTGTGCCTACAGCCAATGCCAACTCACGGCGACAACTAGTAAGGGTAAATCTCAACAATCCCCCAAAAGACTTATTAGCTGGAATGGGAATTGAAGCCACCTTAGATTTACCCATTGATGTAGATCCCAGTTTTGTTATCCCCCGTGATGCCATCATTAAACGAAAAAACCAATCCTTAATATATACCATTTACCAAGACAAAGCACAAGAGTTTACCGTAGAAATATTAGCGGATATGGGGGAAAAACTCCTGATCACTAATCAAAAATTACAAGCCAATCAACCCCTAGTTGTGTCAGGTGGTGAAGGACTAAAAAACGGCGCACCAGTCAAAATTACTAGTCCTTAATTCCTAATTATTGAACCTATTGCAAACCTGAAAAACTAGTACCGCTGTGCGGAATTCAAAATTCAAAATTCAAAATTCAAAATTCAAAATTATTACATGTTTAGTTATTAGAGGTTTAATATATAAGAGTTTTGCTATTTTTGAAAAGTATATTGATTTCCGCCGTGCTGTATAGCGGTTTTCAATTTGGTGAGGTACAGATTACCTGGTTTTAGGGAACAGCGGATCTGGGAACAGGGAACAGGAAAGAGGAACCCACCCCTAGGGTGTGTTTTCAAAGTTTTCCGCAAGATATTAGATCCCCCCCAGCCCCCCTTATTAAGGGGGGAGCCATACTCAAAGTCCCCCTTTTTTAAGGGGGACCAACGGGGGTACTCGGAGTTTGAAGACACGCCCTAACCCCTCCCAGGAGGGGAAGAGGGAACAGGGAAAAAATCCTGTGTACCTCATTAGGCTAGAAACCGCTATATTAGTCTCTAGAATCCTTCCCGATTCCCGATTCCCGATTCCCGATTCCCGATTCCCGATTCCCGATTCCCGATTCCCGATTCCCTGTTCCCTAATTCCTAGTTCCTAAAGTTGCCAACTTCGGTGAAATTTGATGAAACTTATCGAAACAGCTGTCCGCTGGCGACACGGAACATTTGTTCTGTTCTGCCTCCTAGCCCTATGTGGCATCTTAGCCCTATTCCAGCTTCCCCTAGAACTTAGACCAGGAGGTGATACCCCAGAAATTACCATTAGCACCTCCTACGGTGGAGCAGGACCGACGGAAGTAGAAGACCTGATTACTAGACCGATCGAAGAAGCGCTCGAAGAAGTCACAGGAGTTAAAGAAATTACCAGTAGCTCTCGCCCTGGACGCAGTCGGATTTCTCTGGAATTCAATTGGGGAACAGATATTGATGCTCGCTTAGTAGATGTCTTGAGCAAATTACAGCGAGTGTCCTCTCTACCTCCAGAAGCGGGAGACCCCTCTGCTGAAGTGGTCAGTGGTGTTAGCCGTCCCATGATGTGGATTGTCCTAATGCCCAAAGAAGGCTATGATTCTGACCCAGACCATTACCGTGACTTGATTAAAGATGCCATCGTACCCAAGTTACGCCAAGTCGAAGGAGTAGCTCAGGTTCTTACTCCTGGGGGACGGGAACGGGAAGTGGAGGTGATTGTAGACCCGAAAGCCTTAGCTGACCGCAATCTAACCCTTTCTAATGTCGTGAATACTTTGCGCAATAATAACCGCAATATTCGGGGTGGACCGATGGTAGTGGGAAGACGGGAATACCGAGTCCGCACCGTCAGTCGCTCTGAGGATGTGAAGGAGTTGGAAGGGTTTGTGTTGCGCCGAGACCAATCAGGAACTGTCTATTTGGGGGATGTAGCTGATGTCGAAATTGGTCGCAAGCTTGAAAGTACGGTTCTTGTAGCAAATGACCAACCAACCGCTGGCATTGGTATCGAAAGACGAATTGGTGCCAATGTCCCAGAGATATCTAAGGGGGTCAGAGCAGTACTCAAGAAACTGGAAGCCCAACTGGAACAGCAAGGGGAAGGTGTCCAGTTCTTAATTAACTACGACGAGAATGACTATATTAACCAATCTATTGCGTTAGTGCAGCAAAATTTGATCATGGGGGCAATTCTAGCATCCCTAGTGTTGCTGCTGTTTCTCGGGTCATTGCGAACCGTAGCAGTCATTGCCCTTACTATTCCGACTACTATTATTACCGTCTTTATTGTCTTAGCCTTGCTAGGTCGGTCTCTGAATGTGATCAGTCTGGCAGGATTAGCCTTTGCGGTCGGAATGGTCGTAGATAATGCCATTGTGGTGCTAGAAAATATCTTCACCCACATGCAACGGGGAAAAAATCCGCTCCGAGCTGCTATTGACGGTACTCAAGAAGTGTGGTCAGCTATGCTAGCCTCTACTCTGACTACCGTAGCAGTATTTGCTCCCATTGTTTTAGTCACAGGGGAAGCAGGACAGCTGTTCTTTGATATTGGTATTGCTCTATCGACATCGGTATTGTTTTCCCTGTTTGCAGCTCTGACCCTAGTGCCTATGCTATCGGGACTGTTTCTTAATCAAGCGGAGGCGCAACAGATTTTGCAGGGGATGGGGGATGTCGGCACCCAAGGTTTAGACCCAAAACCATTGCGCCCAAAGCAGCGAAATAGAGGAGCCAAAATCCAAAATGTCCTAGTGCTAGCTGTAGCCAAAACTTCAGCAGTGTTTCGAGTATGGCAAGGCAAGCTAGAGGGATTTTTATTAAAAACCGTGCGTTGGTCTCTTGGTGGCAAACGGATCGGAAGGCGTTTGGCTGTGTTGTTGATTCCTGTAGTATTGCTCTTTGTCAGTATTCGGTTACTCCCCCCCATGGATTACCTACCAGAAGGGAACCGTAATTTAATTATGTGGTTAACGGAACCCTTTCCAGGCACCAGTATTCCAGAATTCCTACGGCTATCTCAACCGGCCAGAAAGTTTTTGGCACAGCAGCCGGAAATTGACCGAACCTTGCTATTAGCAAGCTCCGGATGGAAAGCAATTTTTGTCCTTCTCAAGCCAGAGTTAGCTACCGCTAGGAATCTCGATGACATGGTGAATCGGATGGGAAAGGTAAAGTCTAATTTCCCTGGTTATCGCTTTGTGGTTGCCAGGCGCACTGCCATTTTTCGGAATCCAGGCAAGTCCTATAAAGTGCGTCTGGTAGGACAAGACCTGGATCAATTAAACCAGTGGGGTCAGGATATTACTAAGCAATTGCGCCAACTGGACGGTGTGCGCAATGCTCGTTCCAGTTTTGTTACTGGTGCGCCAGAATTACAAGTAATTCCCAATCGGGTGCGACTGGCAGAAGTGGGCTTGTCAGAAGCTGAGTTAGGGAGAATGGTTGAAGCTGCTCTCGGTGGGATTAAAGCCTCAGAATTTGTGGATGGTAAACGGGAACTGGATGTGACCGTTGAATTACAACATACCGTTGTCAAAACCCCAGAGCAGTTGCGTCAGTTAGTGATCTATACTCCCAATGGTGGGCAAGTACAACTAGCTGATGTCGCTGAAGTAGTAGATACCACCGGACCCGATCGGATTGACCGAGTGGATTTACAGCGTTCTATTACCCTAACCGTTAGTGTCGAGCGCTCAGCTCCCTTAGGCAAACTAGTTCAACAGACAGAGCAGCAAATTCTCAAACCCTTCCGGAAAAACCTACCTGCTGGCTATCGTGTCGAGTTAGCTGGTTCGGCAGATTTGCTATCGGAAACGTTAGTGCAGTTGGGGTCAATCTTTATTCTGTCTTTAGTGATTACCTATCTGTTGCTAGTCGCACTCTACCATTCTTTTCTCTATCCCATCGTAATTATGGCAACCGTACCGATAGGATTAACCGGAGCGTTGTTGAGTTTGGTGATAGTGAACAGAATTCCTGGTGTTTTGGTACCACTGGATATGATTACTGGGTTGGGATTTGTGATTCTGACTGGAGTTGTGGTGAATAATGCCATCCTTTTGGTAGACCGAGCCTTGCAATTACAGCAACAAGGAATAGATTACGATACATCGTTGTATAAAGCTGTATGCGATCGCTTACGACCGATATTCATGTCTGCTGGCACTACAGTACTAGGAATGTTACCGCTAGCAGTAATACCAGGGAAAGGAGCTGAATTATATCAAGGGTTAGGGATTACCTTAACTGGGGGATTAGCCTTGTCTACATTACTGACACCTACAGTAGTTCCAGCATTGATGGGATTATTAGGAGACTTTAGGGGTCAAAAGCTGAAACCTTCTGAGGTGAATAATAAGGAAGAATCCCGTGAAATGGTTAGAGTTGATTAATCTGACGTTGCTGATTCAGTAACACCCATATCCTCACCCTGACTAGGCGTTTGCTACCATCTGAAATAGCAACCTGATAAAGTCATGACTCTAGCAATTGCCCTTGAACCCGCACCAATAGAGACAGATGCCTATGGTGTTGTACGAGTTGGCAAAACTCGTGTCACCTTAGACACTGTTGTGACTGCTTTTCTTGAGGGATGCACGCCAGAGGAAATCGCAGAGCAATATCCATCACTACAACTACCAGATATCTACTTGGTTATCGGTTACTACCTCAGACATCGAGATGAGGTTCATACCTATCTGGTAGAACGTCAACGTCAGAGAGATGCAATTCAGCAGGAGGCTGAACAACGCTTTAATCCAATGGGAATACGCGATCGCTTATTAGCTAGGCGCAATCAATCCAGGTAATCCCAAATGGTTCGATTCCTGGCAGATGAAAATTTTAATAACCAAAAGATTAGTTGCTTAATCGATAATGGGTAATGGGTAACTGACCTAACTGTACCTGAGATGATTCCTAAAAAAAAATCGTGTAGGTTAAACATGTATCAGTAGAGTCATCATGTTGCACCAACTCCTCACCTGGATCATAGCCCTAGCCCTAACCCTCTCCACTGCCTTACTACCCATTGCTCCTGCCTCGGCTAACCCAGTCCAAACCGAGAACGTCGAGGTGCAATTGATCAGCGAAGTGATCAACATTCAACCTGGAACCCCCTTCTGGGTAGGACTACACTTCAACATCAATCCCGCCTGGCACACCTATTGGCGAAACCCTGGTGATTCGGGTCTTGGAGCTACCCTTAAGTGGACCCTACCCCCCGGCTTTGAAGTGGGAGACATCGTTTGGCCCTATCCCCAGCGGCTACCCCTTGAGCCATTAATGAACTTTGGCTATGAAGAAGAGGTTACCCTACTCAGCCAAATCACACCCGCAGCCAACCTAGCGACTCCCGATTCTCTGCAACTCCGAGTAAAAGCTGATTGGCTCGTGTGTGAAGTAAACTGTATTCCCGAAGAAGGCACCTTCAACCTCACCTTACCAATTACCTCTAGACCTCCCTTAGTCAACCAAAATTGGGCACAGGTATTTGAGCAAGCCCGTCAAGGTCTACCCAAACCCTCCCCATGGCAAGTCACGGTCACTATCGAACCAAAAGACTTAGTCCTGCACGTTGAAGCCCCGGAAATGGAAGAGGCTCAAATCCAAGAGGTGACCTTTTTCCCACATCAAGACGGTATCATTAGCAACCCAGCGCCTCAAATCGCAGAACTTAATCAAGATGGAATCACCTTGCGATTAGAGCGAGGCTATCTTAGGAAACTCGACCCCATCACTGGAGTGCTAGTGGTTCGAGAATCCCTAGACAACCAATCCGTAGTCCAAGCCTTCTCCATTGAAGCCGCAGTCAGCAATGAAATAGGCAAAACCGCCCCAACCCCAACCCAACCCCGATGGCAATTGCTCCTGCTAGCACTACTCGGAGGCATAATCCTAAACCTGATGCCCTGTGTTTTGCCAGTGCTATCCCTCAAAGCACTCAACATAGTCCAAAAATCCCAGAAAAGTCCCAAACAAGTGAGACGCCATGCGATCGCATTCACCGTAGGCATTCTGGTCAGTTTTACGGTAGTGGCCAGTGTGCTATTAATTTTGCGATCGCTAGGGCAACAAATCGGCTGGGGATTCCAGCTACAATCCCCCGTTTTCGTGACCTTAATGGCATATCTAATGTTTGCGGTTGGCTTAAGTCTATCGGGAGTCTTTATCTTCGGTGCTTCCATCATGGGAATTGGGCAACGATTAACCACTCGCTCAGGATACATCGGGGAATTTTTCACAGGAGTCTTTGCCACCGTAGTCGCCACTCCCTGCACCGCACCATTCATGGCAACCGCCCTGGGAGTAGCCCTGACCCAATCCGTACCGATAGCGATCGCAATCTTTGAAATGCTCGGTCTTGGGCTAGCCCTGCCCTACCTAGCCATTAGCTTCACCCCAGGATTGCAGCGTATTTTACCCAAACCAGGAGCATGGATGGAAACCTTCCAACAGCTTCTGGCATTCCCCATGTACGCCGCCACCGCCTGGTTAATCTGGGTATTAGTCCAGCAAACTGGAACCAACGGTTTAGCAGCTGCCCTAACAGGGCTAATCCTAATTGCCTTTGCCACTTGGTTGCACCAAAAAACCCGCCTACTCCCCCCTCTAGGAAAGCATCTTGGCTCAATCTGCGCCTTAGTCGCCCTAGGATTTTCCCTGAGCTTAGCCCAAGTTTCCACCACCACTCCTACTGCACTGACCCATAATCAAAATAACGGCATCAAATGGCAAGGCTATACAGCTCAACGACTAGTTAAACTAAGGCAATCAGGAAGCCCAGTATTCCTGAATTTTTCAGCATCCTGGTGCATTACCTGTCTAGTTAATGAGCGTGTAGCCCTCAACCAGCCAGAAACCATAGCCGCCTTTGAGTCTAAAAAAATTGCCCTACTCAAAGCAGATTGGACTAATCGTGACCCAGCCATCACCAAAGCTCTAGAATCCTTCGGACGTAGTGGCGTACCCCTTTATGTATTGTATCCACCAGACTCAGAATTTACCCAGCCGATTATACTACCTCAGATTCTATCCCCAGAGCAAGTTCAACGTGCCATCAAAAAACTATAGCAAACGGAGTCAGGAGTCGGGAGTAGCGTAGGGTGCGTTAGGGGCGGGCGAGCCCTCATTTTCTGCCTCTAAACCAGTGTTAAGATAGCCAGCCCCGTAACGCACCATCGGGTCAAACAGCAAACAAGAGATGCACCCCAGCGGATTTGGGAGTAGGGAGTAGGGAATATGGCATCAAAAATTATCACAATTAATTTAGGATCCCTATATAAAATTTAGGTAGAATTTAATGAAATGGCAAATAACAAGTAACAAGTAATAATCAACAATCAACAATCAATAATCAACAATCAGCCATCAAAAAACATGAACAACTTTCTCAAATTTAACGGTCATAAAATTACCACCACTGGATTAGTAGCCCTAGCCTTAATTATCACTGGATGCCAGACTAATCCCCTCACCAAAGATGCCAAAAATACAAGTCAAGTATCCACCGCAATTGCAGCATCATCACCATTAAATATTGATGAAAAAGCACCAGAATTCACTGGAGTTGATAGCAACAATACCACCCACAAGCTCAGTGATTTCAAAGGCAAAGTCGTAGTATTAGAATGGACTAATCACCAATGTCCCTTTGTCCGCAAACATTACAACAGCGGTAACATGCAGAAACTTCAGAAAGAAGCCACCAGCAAAGGAGTAGTCTGGTTATCCATAATCTCTTCAGCTCCAGGAAAGCAAGGTCATGTCACCCCTCAAAAAGCCAATGAATTGATTAAAAGCAGTAGCGCTAATCCCACAGCAGTAATTATAGACTCCGAAGGCACCATTGGTCGTCTATATCAAGCTCGCACCACACCCCATATGTATGTTATTGATACTGATGGAGTCTTAAAATACATGGGAGCAATTGATAATAAACCCTCAGCTAATCCAGCCGATGTAGAAACTGCTAGCAACTATGTCCAAGCTGCTGTGGATAGTGTTATTACTAATAAACCAGTAGAAACAACAGTCACTCAGCCTTACGGTTGCTCAGTTAAATATAATAGGTGAACTACCCCGACCTACTTCGTAGAGGTCGGGGCTTCCAGCTTCACGGAAGAACGCCTTAACTTGGACGGACGCCCACGTCTTGGTCTTACTTCTTCTCCACTGGCGTTGTCCCCCCCCGTCCCAGAGGAGGATAGCATTCTGATTCCTTCTGCCCTAATATTTTTTGCCGCATTACCATCTCTATCGTGGTGAGTTCCACAACTTGGACAAGTCCAAGTCCTTAAGTCAAGTGGTAACTCTTTGATTTGATAATGACAATTAGAACAGGTCTTAGAACTGGGGAACCACCGATTTATCTCTACCAATACTTTCCCTTCTTTTTCGCATTTGTAAGAAAGGAAATTGACAAAGGTTCCCCAGCCCAGATCAGAAATTGCTTTAGCTAATTTATGGTTACGAACCATGCCCTTGACATTCAGGTTTTCGACTACCACTACTTGGTTCTGATCTACTATCTTTCTAGACAGCTTATGTAGGTAGTCTTGGCGGACATTTCCAATTCGCTCGTATACCTTAGCTACAATCTTTCTGGCCTTTTTACGCCCACTGCTGCCTTTTTTCTTTCGAGCAGCAATACGCTGTTTTTTGGCTAACTTCTTTTCATACTTAGCCAGATGCTTGGGATTACTGAACTTAGAGGTCTTTTCACCGTCATAGGTAATCGCCAAATCTTTGATACCTAAGTCAATACCGATCACCTTAGGTGCGCTTGACCTTGGCGAATTTAATTCGCCTAGGTCAAGCGCACCTCCGTA
>NZ_JAAHHC010000038.1:31506-57058 GCF_010672265.1 Moorena sp. SIO3A2 | reverse complement strand
ACCACTTCCTGGTGCTTATAGCGCTACGGAACCACACCGACCCCATCCCGAACTCGGAGGTGAAACGTAGCTGCGGCGAAGATAGTTGGTGGGTAGCTGCCTGCTAAAATAGCTCAGTGCCAGGATAATTAATTTAGACTAAAACCTCCTTAGGTAACCTTGACCTGAGGAGGTTTTGGTTTTAGGGATAATTGTACTTCCCCATCAGGCCACACCTAAAATTTAGCCACTTAAAATAGCCACTTAAAAGGGAGAAAGAAATCTCAAGAGTATGCTACCAACCGATGCCAGGGCGTTGCCTAAATTAGAACCTCCTTTAGAGGTTGCAGAATTTTGGGCAATTTCTATGCCTTTAACTAAACTCTGTGACGCCTGGTATCCAGGAATATTTCCTTGTTCTTTAAAGAGTTCACTAGCGATAGTACCATCTTGGGTCGCTGCTACTTCCTCTCCCAGTCTGAAACGAGCCATACCACGAGCCAAAAAAGCTGGAGCAAAGTCAGGCTTCATGCTCAAGGTTTTGTCGTAATACTCAATGGCAGTTTTGTAGTTACCTCTTTTGGCTTCTACTACTCCCCACGCATAGAAATCTTCTGCGGTACCTGCATAATCTGGAATACCGATGGTTCCTTGTATATAAGCATTACTCAAGCTCACACCATACAATTGGGCATTAACTAAAAACGCTTCCCTCAGGTCAGTACTGAATAAGTTAGCACCAGCAAGATTAGCACCAGCAAGATTAGCACCATTGAGAGAAGCACCACTGAGATTGGCACCACTCAGGTCAGCTCCTGTCAAATTAGCACGGCTGAGATTAGCACGACTCAAGTCAGCCCCAGCGAGATTAGCACCCACTAAGTCAGCCATAATCAAACCTACCCTAGTTAAATCACACCCTTGACACTGTTTGGTTGACAGTAACTGTTGAGTATGAGCTAGATTTTCAGCTTTAGCAATGGTGCTGAGGCTGGTCGTGGTTAGTAAAGCCGCAGTGGTTAAAATGGTGAGTTTGATGTTCATAGAATTCATTGTTTTTAAAACAGCTGCTAATTATGAATTAGTAATTATGAATTATGAAGTGTAAATTAGCAATTATGAATTATGAAGTGTAAATCCTAGTTGTGGTTAAAGTTTTTAGTTAATGTGATAGGCTAAACTTCTAAACCCCTTTAAAGTTTAAACTTTAAACCTTAAACTTTAAACCTTAAACTTTCATAAGTATCCCTAATTTTTAAAAAATTGGGTAGCGAAGTTTTGCGATCGCGTTGGTGATAGTGCCCTTGCTTTGAGAATTGCCGCTGTTAAAAAGACGTAGGACACAACCCCAACTATTGCCAAGAGTATACTATTAACATATCCCATCGCATTCCACAAGGCATGCAGAGCAGAAGCATTCAGATAGCCAATGCCTATGATCTGCCAACGCTTACGGGGTTTGAGGACGCTTAACCCAACAAAATACCCGAAGTATCCACTATAAGCCATGTGTCCTGCCACTGAGCCAAGAACCCGAGGAATCAGCAACTGCAATCCTAACAGGTCACCCTCCAATTCAGTAGTTGGCAGTATCACACCCTCTATAATATTCGGCACATATTGCCCTAAGGTTTCTACCAAGGTAAATCCCACCCCCGATGCTGTCCCCAATAAAATTCCATCGAGGGGTTCCCAGACACCAATTCTTTCTCGCCAAGGGGTACGCAGGAAATGTCCCAAAGCATATAGTCCCAGCATAGGTATAGCCTTGAGCAACTCTTCCATTAACCCAGCACCAAAAAACATCCGGATGAATAAAGTAGTCAAGTTGACAACTTCACCTAGTTGTGGTATGTCGCCAGGTAAAATTCCCCGAAAAATTTTGATAAATAGGGGCAGCAGCGGGCTGACCAAAATTAAACTGGTGGATAGAGTACTACCCAGCAGAACCCACCAAGGTTTAGGTTTGCCACAAAGTTGGTAAACAAAGTAATAGGCTAATCCTGCCAAGTAGGCAGCTAGCAAAAGATTAAAAACTACTGGTTGACCAACTGCAGCAAACATTGATACCACAAAGAGTACAGTCACGATACCAGGAGCCAAAAAAGCTTTTTGATTTAAATCCCGTCCTGTTGAAAAGATGGGAAACAGTTGGGTAAAGGTGACATAATCGGTCTGAGGCTTTGGTATCTTGCTAATCGGTTTTAGGGGTTTTTCTATGGCAATAGTTTGGGATGGGATAGATGGTAAATTAAGGGATGTCGTTACCTCGCACTCAAAGATGAATTTTGGACCATCGTGACCCAACTCAATCCGATCCCCGGAGTGCAATTGCTGACAACCCTGCAAATATTCGCCATTCACATAGGTACCATTCACACTATCAAGGTCACAAATTTCCCAGCGGGGACAGCCATTTTTTAGAGGGGTCAGAGGGCTAATTACCGCATGACGGCGCGATACGCTGACGTAGCGATAGGGATCTAAGGAAATTTTACAGTTAGGGTCACGTCCAATGACGTTATCCTCTAATTCAGAAAGGGGTAGTAGGGCGAGTATCTCTTTGTTATCGCTAGTGGAAAGCTGGCGCAGAAATCCACTGTAAACTTGACCAGTCATTGCTACTTTGGTCGTTATTGGTTATTCATACTCCCCATGCTAATCCGGCAGGGGATTCTAGTTTCAAGAACGTTTCTTTGGTTTGCAGATCTCTCGATCAACACAGATAGAAGAAACATCGACCCTCCTGTCTTGATGGAGAGCGCGAGTGGGGGTTTTCCCCAAGACCGCGCTGCATCGCTCGCATACTTCCCAAATGCCCAACAGTCCCCTTAGCAGAGGCTTTGGATTACTTTGGCTGCATTAACATCACCAGCATAGTAATCAGTTGTCCAACGTTTTTGTATATCCTTGGATCCTAATCATCCACCGTTTTCAATGGTTTCTAGCAAAGGAATTGCACCACCAAACGAATTGCACTACTATATTTTAATAATGTCCTTAGCCCTTTATATTCGCTCTGGCATCAAGCACCGCTAGGTAGAAAGAGAGACCACCGATAGGAATACTAGCAGCGAGGATAATTCCAGTCACCAAATTCCCTAACTCGGGGTCACCATAGGAAAGTTCAAAAATTGAACCCACAGCCGCAATCCCAGCAACACAGGCAATCATCAAAAACAGAGCACTTTTTGGGGTCATCATAAGCTTTTTTGTGAAATATTATTATCAGAAATCATAAGATTGAAATTAGCTGTGGGGCAATCAATTAAACCTAACCGCTAAGTAATAGGTCATATCTAGCCCGTTTTACTATTTATGATGCTTGGGTGTTAGTTAATTTAAAATTCAATATTAACAATTCCCAATTTTTAATTTATACCCATTAGATAAACCCTATTATAAGTGATTAACCGCACTTCAGATCAAATTTATAAGAGCAGTCACAGTTCAGTAAGTTGTAGAAGGTTAAGGGAGTAGAAAGATTACTGTGACTATAGCCATCGTAATTGAAAAGTTAACAAGAACAGGTCGTTATAGTCTTTCCCATCACCCCATCACCACCTCACCAGAGGTTTCACAAATAAACTCAGATTGGTATAGTTATTTAATTGGTTTCACCGCTTGGGGTGAGAACCCGTGCTTATTCAATTCTTCAGTCAAGGCTAGACCATTTTGCACCCGATCAACAAACATCACTCCTTTAAGGTGGTCTATCTCATGCTGAATGACGCGAGATAGTAATCCATTCGCCTTTAAGGTTCTAGGGCGTCCGTTTTGATCCTTGTAAGCTACTTCAATTTCGTCTGGACGGGTGACATCTAAATATACACCGGGAATGCTCAAACAACCTTCCTGGCCATCACACGGGGTGCTACCAAAACTCTTGATTTCTGGGTTAATTAACACCAGTGGTTGGTTATCTTGGTTATTAGGTTCACAGTCAACCACAATCATTTGCTTATTAATCCCGACCTGAGGGGCTGCCAAACCGATACCATCTGCACTGTACATGGTTTGCAGCATTTGCTCAGCTAATTTCCGGATGTTCTGGTCTACTTTAGCAACCCGCTTAGCAGGCTGACGCAGGACGCGATCGCCTAGATAATGAATTGTTAATGGTGGATTCTCTAATTTTTTCTTTTCAACGATAAGTTCAGCAGTCATGGGGTTATCGACTTGTGAGTCAGGGTATGCTTAGGGTTAGACGCTTAGCTGCTAAAGGATTAGAACACTCAACATACACATTCTTCAACAGAGTGCCTAAGACAGAGTGCCTAAGTTGGTCTATTATTATAGTCTTGCCTCGCTTTCTTAGTTTATCATGCCCCACGCCCCAAGAGCCTTCGCGCTGCGGTGCGACAAGGCGCTGCCTGAACCTCCTCAAGGGAACGCGCACCAAGAGAGGGGATGGGGACTGCGCCCCAATGATTTCATTGATTATCCCTGGTCGCCCATAGGTGGGTATTATGTCAAAATCGTACGTTTGTTGTGATTTATTGCTATCCCAAAATTCTTTTACAGCTTTTGATTTTCCTGGAAACTAGCAGCTCTATCGGTTAGAACCCAACAGTAACACCAAGTCAGGGACGGATGTTTAAATTTCTCACTCAACTGGACTACCTGCTGCGGGAAACTTTCTTAGGTCTACAACGTGGCGGCTGGAGCAACTGGGCGGCAGTTAGCACAGTCACTGTCCTATTGTTTCTGTTTGGTATAAGCTGGCAAGCCTCCTGGCAGTTAGGTGGGCTACTCAATCAGTTGGGGAGTCAACTAGAAGTGGCTGTTTATCTCGAACCAGGGGCTGAGGCAGAAATGGTCTTACCAGCAGTTGAGAAATTGCCCAAGGTGATGGCGGTTCAAACTATTTCCAAAGAAAAAGCTTGGGCATCCTTGGTTGAGGAACTGGGAATTTCGGACATTGCTGCTGCTACGGAACAGTTGGAAGGGAATCCCCTAGTGGATGAACTGAAGGTAAAGGTAAGCAAACCAAAGGATGTGCTAATTCTTGCCCAGCAGTTGTCACAGTTGCCAGGAATAGATCAGGTGCAGTATATGGATCAGACTCTCAAACAAATGCGACAGCTTCATCATGGTTTAGGCTGGGTGAGTCTGATCATTACTACCATTCTCAGTCTGACGGCAGTGGCAGTTGTTACCACCACAATGCGCCTGATTGTGATCGCAAGACGCCAGGAAATTGAGATTATGCAGCTAGTTGGGGCAACCAGATCCTGGATTTATCTGCCATTCATGTTGCAAGGAATTACTTTTGGTGTAGCTGGGGCAGCCCTAGCCTGGGTTTTGTTGATCGGTCTGCGGCAATTTCTGACTAATCTGCTCGCGACTGGACCTGATTTTATCGAATTTATCGCTACAGTGGTGCCACCTGACCCACTTAAAATTGTGGTGTTACCCTTACTGCTGTTGATTCTCGGGGGTTCAGTGGGTTTGCTCGGTAGCTGCTTAGCTGTTAGTCTCGAAAGCATCGCTATCGGAAAATGAGGTTACCAAAATTTGGTCTAATTCTGGTATTTTGTCAGTGGTTAGTGTCATGGCAAGTGGTTAGACCAACAGAGCAATGATGGAATGGAGGTTGGTAGACAGACTCATGACCCACGACTAACAACTAATGATACTAATGACTAAGAGCTAATCACTAAGGACTACTTATGCGATCGCAATGGGAATGTTTTTTGCAAAATCAAGGGAGTTGGCATGGTTCCTTTACCACATTCTCACCAAAAGGGCAACAGTTAAAAGATATTCCCTCTGTGCTCACTATAGAAGGACTCGACGATAACCACAAAATTCGTTTGACTCTTCGCTATCTGCCACCTGAACAAGCTATATTCAACCGAGTTCTGGAATACACCCATGTAGATCGCTATCTTATGTTCTTTGACACTGGTGCATTTTCCCAAGGCGCACTACAGTGGGCTCCTTATCCCGAATTTGGGGCAGAATTTGGCTTGATTGAGGGTAACCGTCGTCTGCGGATGGTGCAACTGTATAACAGGGAGAGTCAGCTGAAGCAGTTGACCTTAATTCGAGAAAAACTGGCGGGTACGGATACACCAGAACGTCCAGCATTAACCTTGGAACAGTTGCTCGGAGAGTGGCGTGGAGAGGCAGTAACCCTTTATTCTGATTTGCGATCGCCTAACATCTATCCTACTCACCTTAAACTTCAGCATCATGAAAGTAACCGCTTAGTACAACAACTCACATTTGGCACAGGAGAATCATTACGTACCATCACCTCTAGCGCTAAGATTGATGGGTCAATTCTGTATTTTGACGGCGGTGCGACCCCGGTCGGGTTTCCCGACCTAGGGAACGCGCACCAAGAGAAGGGTGCTGTTTCTACTCAAGTTTTATTATTGCCCGATGGGGCATCATCTACTTGTCCAATAACGGTTAAGCCAGGTCATTCTTTCTTCCTAGAAGTAGGTTGGTTGTGGCAAACTAACCAACGTCAGCGGCTGATTCGCTCTTTTAACGATAAAGGGCAATGGGTTAGTCTTACTTTGGTAAGAGAGCACAAAGTATCTTCTGGGCATTATATAAAAGAATAAAAGATGAAGTATCAAGCATGAAGTATCAAGGATAAAGTATCAAGCATGAAGTAGGTGGGCTTTTTGACAACCCAGTCAACCTGAAGAGATATTATCTATAGCGTTTTTAAACGATATGTGAAATTACGATTGATGGATAAAGGTAACTTCGGATCAGTAGGAAAGAAATACAAGTATTTTTTGATGTTATGAGCAATCAAAATTTGGTTTCATGTTCTATTTGGAAATGCTATGTAGCATTTTGATTTTAGATGTAAACATAGCGGTGCGACCCAAGGGGGATGGGAGCAGGTCAAATTTGCCGAACAAATGAACTACTTGACAAAACACCAAAAATTCTGTTATTGAGCCGGTCTTAGTTGCAGAACAGATCAACTATGTACCATTAGAGCTTGGCTTTTACCCGGGGGCTATAGTAATGGTAAAAATATTCGGCATTTCTGACATGCTCCCCCTATTACCTATTACCCATTACCTATTACCCATTACCTATTACCCATTACCCAGATAAGCGTACAAATGTTAGGCATTTGTGACATGCTCCCAAGGGGGATTTACTCGCCCTAGGAGGCGCGCAGGGTGGATTAATCTAAAAAAGCTATAGCGCTATTCCCTATTCCACCTGAACCAGCGCTATAGCTTTTTTAACCAGTTAACTGGCATAAGGTTGCGCATTTTTATCGTTTCTATTCCACAGCGGTAACTAGCAACTTACGTTAAATTTGTAAAATTTTGTATCAAAATTCAACATTCTGGATAAAATCCAAAATAACAGTGGTATAATATCTTGAAATTTCAGTCACATCCAAAAAACTTGTTCAAATTTGCCCCATATCGAATATGGATTGGTAAAGATGACCTATAAAGGTAGCTTAGAGATTCTCAAAGAGACTAGTCGGACTTTTTATATTCCAATTAGTACTCTCCCCAAAGACCTTCAAGAAGCTGTCGCTTCTGCCTACTTATGCATGCGTGCAATTGATGAAATTGAAGATCATCCTCAACTTGGTAAGTCTACCAAAGCAGCGCTGTTAAGAACAATTAGCTTAAACCTACAAACAATGGGCGACAGCTATACTGCTAGTTCTACTACTGATGAACTTCTTGCAGTTTTAAGTAAATACGAAACACTTCCAGAGGTAACAACTCGTATTGGTGAATGGGCAATTCTAGCACCAGAAACCATTGCACCTCGAATTTGGGAAGCAACTTCAGCAATGGCAGATAGAATGGCTTACTGGGTTGAGTGCGGTTGGAAGATTCGTACAGAGGGTGATTTGAATGGCTATACTTTCAGCGTTGCTGGTTCTGTAGGATTATTACTTTCTGATTTGTGGGCTTGGTATGATGGAACCCAAACAAATCGTCACCAGGCAATTGGTTTTGGTCGAGGCTTACAGGCAGTTAACATTCTACGTAATCGAACTGATGATTTGACACGTCACGTGGATTTCTTTCCTCAGGGATGGAGTTCAGAAACTATGCAAAGGTATGCCCGTATAAATCTTTCTTTAGCTGATGCCTATACTAACGATCTTCCCAAAGGTCCAGCTAGAAATTTTTGTCAAATTCCTCTTGCTTTGGCTCATGCAACACTTGATGTTTTAGCTCTCGGACAAGCTAAACTGAGTCGTGAGGCAGTGATTGGTATTGTTGATAAGTTGAGTGCGAGGTAGTGCTAAATCGTAATGTTCAGGACGAAAGCATTGCATTGTTGTGATGCACAAAATACCAAACTTCTTCAATAGACATCTGGAGGAAAGTGCTAAAACACTATTGAAAATTGCTTTGAGCAAGAATAAGCCAATCGGTGAAAAGTCGATCGTATCTAAGGAAAGATATGGTGTTGAGTTATTTACTGTTGATAAACCTCCAAAATTACAGCTTTGTATCTATTAATTTAAGAAAGGTTGACTTTATTAAATTACTCTAAAGAGTTTGACTCTAGTAATTAGATGTTCAACACTAATTTGTTGAGTTGGTAACCGTCAATTACCCATGACCAATTACCGATTACCTGAGAAGGTAATGATAATTAGTCAACTGTATTTGGGATGATATTTCTTTACTTTCAGCGACTTTGCAATAAAACTTATTATAAGTTAACTATAAGTATCACCAGAGTAGACAAATCTTTACCATAAGAACTACCCAGAATTTGTTATCCGGAATACACTTAACTCAGATTGAAGTATAAATCTAGAGGCTTTAAAAAGCCTGAGTCGATAGTAAAGAGGTAAGACCTATGGATAGCGAACTGAGCCAAGTTCTATTACTGGTGTTGATTTTTTCTATTTCCTGTATGATTTTGTCTCCGGTGTTATGGTGGATTCTGCCAGACAGAAGCATCAATAACGCCTAACCAGACTTTGCCAAAACCAAGCCAGTAAGCAGGTTTAGATGACATCAGTCTCAATAGCATGTATTATGAACCCACCCCTGCTTGGTGGGTTCACTAGAAAAAAAACTGGTCTGATACCTCACCCCTTGTAGGCAATTTGTGAGTCAATTTTTATACAAAATATTTTTTGCATCTCCTGCCCTTGGGTCAAACTTTTTGTAAAATTTCGTTAAGACCCGCAACGAATCTTTCAATACCCTCTGCTACAGTTTCTTTTTGCAAAGCACCATAAGCAAGCCTGAGGTAACACCCGTCCTCAATACCAAAGGCGCTACCTGGCATCACAGCTGCCCGATGTTCCCGAATCAGTCTCTCTACCAACTCAAAAGCATCCAACTGAGTATCCACTTTTAGGAAAACATAGAACGCTCCATCCGCAGAACCAATGGTACACAAACCCTCTAGACGTTTCAGGGAGTTCAATACCACCTGTCGTACAGACGCGATCGCATTAATATGAGGTTGACAGTAATCTTTTCGAGTATTCAATGCCCCTAAAGCCGCATACTGAGAAATGACTGGGGGACAAATTAGGATTGTATCCTGAACCTTTTGAATTGCTTCAAACAAGTGTTCTGGAATAATCATGTAGCCAATCCGCCAACTGGCAAAACCGTAGGCTTTGGAGAGGCTGTAGAGAGAAATAGTGTGTTGACTACTTTCGGGAAAGGCACCAGGGGAAAAGTGTTTCACCCCGTTGTAAGTAAAGTACTCATAAGCTTCATCACTGATGTGGTAAATTCCGTGATCCCCACAGAGTTGATTTACCTGACGCAATGCCTCTTCGGAATATACCGCCCCAGTAGGATTATTAGGTGATATGGTAACTACTGCCTTGGTTCTGTCGGTAATAGCCTGTGCGATCGCGGACGGACGTAGCTGGTAATTTTCATCGGTTGCCACCAGCACTGGATGACAGCTAGCCATCTGAATCGCCATTTCGTGGTTGAAATAGTAAGGCGTTTGAAGAATAATCTCGTCCCCAGGAGTGGTAATTGCTAGAATCGCGTTCATGAACGCCATGTTGCTTCCTGCGGTGACAACGATGCGGTTGGCGGAGTTGATCTCAATGTCGTTATCACTTTGCAGTTTTGCCTCAATTGCCTCTCGCAAGGCCGCAATTCCATGTACGGGTTTGTACTTATGATTGTCTGGTAAGCTGTAGAATTCACGCAACATTGCCATTGCCTCTGGGGGGGGATCATAATAGACCACCCCCTGTCCTAAGGATATGGTCTCAGGATATTTACGGATCAGTTCCGCAACCATCGGAATGACTGGCAACTGCACCGCCTGCATGCGGGAGCTTAGGTTTTTCATAGTTTCTTTTTGTTTTTGAGTGAACGCACCCGTGGTTTATACTAGCTAATCTCAGCAGTTAATCGAGATAAAAACAACTGAATTTTTTGATTGGTTTAGTTCAGTATTGTATTGCTATCCTTAAAGGCAGGGTAAACGCATCTAACTTAAGCAAGTTTTATAAAATATATATTTTTGAATTTTAACTATTACAGGATATTCCCAAAGATAGTCCTGATTATGACTTAATTTGATTGGTATTGCATTCAGGGTAAGCGCAAGAATCAATAAACCGTGGCTTACCCTCGAAAAAGACCGCGTCATTCTCAACAACTTAACTCTATTGCGAGTACAGTTCTACGAGATTATAGGGGTTTCGAGCCACGATCAACCGATATCCAGCCAATGCACATTATGGGCAATTTTTTCTTGCGCTTACCCTGGTATTGCATTGAGCAGACTATTCGATTATAAATCGAATAGTTGAAATTTTTAAATAAGTAAAATCAATTTACTAGAATTATTGGGTGTTAGCATACAGTTAACTATACACATTGACATTAATTATATATATTTTTAGTTTTAGTTATTATATTTGATTATCATAACTATATTAGTTTAATATCAATTCATATTATATTGCTGAATTAAACCAATTTTTTACTTCTTAATAAAGAAGTTTTTGATTAGCTTTTACAACCAAAATATAATCAGCGTGTTGATGAAATAGCGAGTGGCTATTGCATCAACACGCCGTTTTTCATTTGTCAGACACGCCAACGAGTTCTTAAAAATTAGTCATGAATTCATTATTTTATATTTGTTGATCAACTTAACCTGGTTATTATATCACACTCTTGCTTATTTGTCAATCTAAGTGAGATGCGTTTGCCCTGTCTTTAAAGCCTGTGTTTATAGCAATTCTTATTTAGATGAGGTACAGATTCCTGAGTTTTAGGGGGCAGCAACTTGTTAGCAACTAGCAGGTAAGAGGGAAAAGGTAAAAAATTATGTGTACCTCATAGCTATGATAAACCCTATTATTTGTTAATAAAACTTATTTTAATAAAATAAGTTTCGTTATTTTTAATTCAAAATTAAAAATAAAATTAACAAAATTTAAAAAAATATATAACCAAATCCATTAAATTAAAAAGTAGAATAAGCTTTGTAAATTGATGGGATACATTGGGAATTATCCATAGATACCCATGACTACAACTAATAGTTTTCTTAACCTTAAGTGGGAACGAAAATTTGAGGATAATGCTATGAGCGATCCTGATAGAGAAATGGAGATGCGATCGCCACAACTACTTCAACAGCAAGTCCAGGAGCAAGTTGACCAGGCGAAGACCGAGGCCCGTAAAGAAGAAGTTATCGACATTTACGAAGATTTGCTCACCACGATCTGGAGCCGGATTATGCCGACCTTAGGTAGAGTGACAGTAGTGTCGATTATGGAAAGAGCTCTAGCTTTGACAACGGAAAAATATCCCCTGATTGGCTATTTAGAATCGAGTGCCGAGGGAATTTCGTTTGAGGTGTTTCGCCAAAAGGTTTCACCAGAACAACGGTTACTAATTCCTGAGGCCCTCAAAGAGTTAGTCACAACGTTAATCGATATTCTAGCCATCTTGACGGGCGACATTCTAGTCAGACAATTACTCAAGGAAATTGAAGGGAAAAAACTTATATGATCAGGCCTCGGACAAAGCCCTTAGGTAAACTGCCTACTAGTATTCCTGGTCTAGACTCGATTCTGGCTGGTGGTATTCCGGAATTGTCCATTAACATCATCACTGGGCCACCCGGATCTGGTAAGACAATCTTTACCCAGCAAATACTATACACCAATGCTAGTACACAGCACAAAGCCCTTTATCTCGTTACCCTATCGGAACCTTCAGTAAAATTACTGCACTACCTACAAAAGTTTGATTTTTTTGACCCCAGTAAGGTAGGTACTGCGGTAATTTATCTCGACATCGGCGAGATTATCCGAGAGCAGGGTCTAACAGAAGCGATCGCTGCCATTATTAATTACGTAAAGGAGTACCGACCTGGGCTGATCGGCATTGATAGCTTTAAAGCTATTCATGATTTGGCAACGGATCCCGTAGAAGTACGTAAGTTTGGCTACGACCTCTCAGTGCGTCTGACTACTTGGGGAGTAACAGCTTTTTTAGTAGGGGAATACACTGACGAAGAAATTAAACATCAACCCATCTTTGCCATCGCCGATGGGATTATTCGTCTGCAAAATCAGCCTCTGGGGTTACACTACCAGCGTTATTTAGATGTGCTCAAACTCAGAGGGGAAAATTATTTTACCGGCTTGCATCCCTTTGAAATCAGTCAGACTGGCATAGAAGTCTATCCCCGGATTAAGATGCTGAAAAACTTATCATCGAAGCAGAAGACCAGCCAACAAAAACTTTCCACTGGCATCCCTGAACTGGATAGGATGTTAGATGGGGGATTGCAGCATAGCACGGCAACTATGGTTGCTGGAGGCGCAGGCACTGGTAAAACCTTGATGGGACTTCACTTCATTGTGGCTGGAATTCTCCAAGGGGAGCCTGGAGTAATTGTTACCTTTCAAGAAAATCCCCAACAGCTCAAAGCCATTGCCCTGTCCTTAGGTTGGGATTTAGAGGCCATGGAAAAGCAGCGAATGCTAGTGCATCTGTATGATTCTCCCGTAGAACTACAGCCGGATATCCATGCTGCTAAAGTTAAAGCTGTTGTAGAAAGGGTTAAGGCTCGCCGGATTATGCTTGATTCTCTCAAGGATATTGAGATTGCCACCCCAAATAAGGTTCGCTACAAAGACTATATTTACTCCTTAGTGAACCAGTTTAAACTTCAAGGTGTGACCACCATAGTAACCAACGAAATTGGGGAGCTATTCGGACCGTTTCAGTTGAGTGAACATGGCGTATCCTTTGTGGTGGATAATGTTATCCTCTTGCGCTATGTAGAACTATCCGGTCGCATTGGACGAGCCATAAACATTATGAAGGTCAGGGGAGCGCCCCACAGCAAAGAAATCCGGTTTTTTGAAATTACCTCAGATGGAATTCGCATCGACGAGGTGATTCAAGCTCAAACTGGTGTGCTGACTGGAATGCCTGTCTTTAATAATACTTACTCGAATGACAATGGCTTTAAGGAGTTGCTTAACCAGAGTCGTAATATCATGAAAATCTTGCAGGGGGTGGAGGAGATGGACATCAATGAATTAGCCAATCGCACTGGATTCAGCCCTCAAGACTTGCTCCATGAGTTAGAGAATCTCAAGCAGCAGGGTATGGTAATTACCTGGGAACATCAGAATACAACCTATTACAAAGCTACGATTTGATTGATTATTTGGATTGATTATTAGTTAAATTACCACTAATGACTAATCACTAATGGCTAATGACTAAGCCCACAATCAAATTAATGTCCACAGGAGTGCCAAATCTGGATGCCGTTTTGGGCGGTGGCTTTCCCATCTACTCATTGAATATCTTGGCAGGGGCTCCTGGCACTGGCAAAACCATTTTGGTGCAGCAGATTCTGTTTAACACTATCAAGAACCAACCCCATAAGAGAGCTCTTTATCTCAGTACCCTTTCCGAGCCAACCCTCAAGGTGGTGCGTTATATGCAGCACTTCCAATTCTTCGATGCTCAAGTATTTGGTGAGCAGGTGATCTATAGTGATCTCGGTTCATTCTTAATTGAACAACCGATGCCTAGGTTGGCGGATCATATAGTGGGTTTGGTCAATCAACATCAAGCAGAAGTTATAGTTATTGACTCTTTTAAGGCCATTGCTGACCTGACCGAAAAAAGTGGTGAATTCCGCCGTTTTTGCTACGAACTATCGGTTCGCCTCGCCAGTGCTCGTTGCACTACTTTTTTAGTGAGTGAATCCGATCGCTCCCAGATTAGCAACAGTGCAGAATTTGCTTTGGCTGATGGCATTATTTACCTTTCGACCCATGAGGAGGCAGGGGAGCAACGCCGTTGGTTACAGGTTCATAAATTACGGGGTCTGGCACCCTATATGGAACCATTTCCGTTTGTGATCACTAATGTGGGGGTGCGGATTCTCAGCCCTACCCTAACCCTCAGGCAAAAGTCGGTGAGTTGGTCAGTGCCAGCAGGGCTTATGGTGATGGGAATTCCGGGTTTGGATAAACTGTTGCGGGGAGGTATCCCCTACGGTCGTTCAATCATCCTCTCGGGAGTTGCTGGCACTGGTAAAACTACCTTTGGCCTACAGTTTCTCATGGCTGGAGTTGACCGAGGGGAAAAAGGTTTGCTCTTTTCTTTTGAGGAAACCCCCTCTCATCTGTCCCAGATGGCAGCCGGTTTTGGTTGGGACTTAGAACTTCTGATTCAACAGGAAATGCTGCGCATTGTCTTTGTTACCCAAACTAACATCCGGGTTGAAGAACACCTAGATCAAATTGCTCAGGAAATCGCCTCCTTCCAGCCTCAACGTTTTGTGGTGGATTCAATATCAGTCTTGCTCTACAAAGTCAATAACCGAGCCATCCAGCGAGAAAAGACCTTCCAATTGGCAACCCTGATGCAACAAATCGGTGGAGTGGGTATCTTGATCTCAGGTATCCCTGCTCATGAAACTGGACACCTATCCAGCTTTGGTGTGGAAGAAACCATTGTCGATGGCATGATTGTGCTATCAAAAGAACTGGTTGGTCGTAGACGCGATCGCTATCTAGAAGTGTTTAAAATGCGAGCATCTGACCATGTCTGTGGTTCTCACCCCATGGCAATCACAGAAAACGGTATTGAGATATTTTACAGTCCCAGCCAAATATCCCCCCCCTCAACCACCGAATCATTAAAATTTCTTGGGGATACGACCTATTTAGTGTTTGGGTCACTGCAACAATTGCTCCCAGGCAAAATCCCCTATAACACCGCTTGCTTGGTGGAGGGCGCTCCCGGACTGGGTAAGAGTACCCTAGCCTATCAGTTTTTGCTCTCAGGCTTGCATCGCCAAGAATCAGTGCTATATATTAGTGCCGATATTCCTAGGCAGCAAGTTTATCAAACCCTCCCAAGTTGGGGATTACTCCCTGACCCCTACCTGGAAGCAGGGCAGTTGGTGATCCTCGATACCTTTAGTCCCATGGTAGAGACATTGCCAGCAAATTCTGTACACCTGAATCTCAATGACCCGGAGATGCTTTTGCTCAGGATTGCGCAACAGCTCGAGCAAATGCCTAAACCCTGTCGAGTAATCTTTGACTCCCTCACGCCTCTACTAATCAGCTGTACCCCTAGAGAATTTATTAAGCTGGTCTACCGCAAAAATCGCCAACTCCGTCAGCCTGATGTGGCAGTGTTAGATATTTTTGCTCAGGACGGAATCGAAAAAAGCGATCGCTACAATTTACTGAACCTTTATGATCTGGTAATAGACCTTTATTCACCTGACTGGGATGAAATGAATAACGGAGCAGACATTGGCTACAAAAATTGGCTGCGAATTAGTAAAATTCGTGGCGCTAAGGCAGATCAGCGTCCCTACCCTTACAGTATCTCCCCCACTAACGGGATTGTGATTGAGAGCACCCCATCTTAATCAACGATTCTCGATCACGATTCATTTCCCAAACAGTAGAAAATCTCTCGACGCTTCCATAACATCTAGCGAAATCAGCGTGTCGGAACAAACTTTTGCTATCGACCACTCCAGAAAGACGCGCGCAAAATACCAAAATTTATGAACTGATCAACTATTCTCAGCCGTTAGTCTTATATTTATGAGTTTGTTTGAGAAATACGGTCTAGATTCTGATGCTAAATAGCCTTTACACTATCATTGCCCCTTAATATAAAAACATTTATGTTTAAAAATTATGACAGGCAACCAAGCGGTGTGGCAAACAATCTTTGACCAAATCAAGGCAACTATTGACCCACCAATTTGTGGTATGCTTCTTCTAGAAGAGCAAAAGACTCGGTTGCTTATTGTGCTAGGTCAGCAGTCAACTACTACTGCGGCTGAGCAATTGCTAGCTTTGGCACTGATTACCTTGGCTAGCTTAACTGACCTAGACCTCCAACCAGACCAAATTCAGATGGAGTTAGTGGCATCACAGGAAACTGATGCCCCAAAAACCGTGGCTTATTTAGCCCAAAATGACCTGAAGCGACTGTTTGTTACTCTAAGTTTTCTAGCATTTTGTTCGGAAACGCGATCGCTAAATGTTGCTGCCTTAGGGCAAGCACTACGAGAGAGCACCCTGATGCAAAACGCGATGGCTGGATTGGCGGGCTGGAATCTAATCAATCGTCAGGGGGTGATGATTTATCGCTACCCAGAAGCCCCGGAATTAGATTTAATTGATAAATACTATTCCGATCGCCGCTATTTTCAACAAGCTATCAAGGGACGCACCTATATATCAACAGTTTTTCGGGCGAAGAGTAACCTGTGGGTTGCCGTGGTTTCTTTACCAGTGATTGGAAATGATGGGCAGGTAGTGGGGATAGTATCTGGGGGTTTGGATTTGGCAGGAGTGCGGTCATTTCTGAGCGTGCCAGTGATTGATGACCGTAAAATCAAGGGTCTAATTACCATTGCTAGTTCAGAAGCAGACGCTTTTGGTGAGAAACAATTGAAGGTTATCAGCTCACTGGGCTCTTGATAGTGATCAGTCAAAACTTTCCCTTGTTGGTTAATCACTACCGGATAGCTCGACAATATCTGCCGTTGTGAGGCTGGTGTCTGTAGCAGAGCTGACTTGATGATCAGGGCAAACTGCCGTTGACCTGATCGGATGCGAGTAGATCTGCCAAGGATTTTCCTTGACTATCAAGACCTTCAGGGTTTGAAGTCTGTGACTAGATGTGTTATGTAAAAGATTTACTAACCTTTCTAGCCCATCTGGAAAAACAAGTGGCTCTCGCTGATGGGGTCTTGTTTGGTGCAGGTACAATGCCAGCCTATGGTGTCAAGTTAATTTAACTTAAACTAAGAGACAGGATATCTGGTCATATCTCGTCTGATAACTCCCTCGATCGATAAAATAAAACTTGAAGTTACATACTTGAAGTAAACTGTAAAAACGTTAAGGCTCAAGGTAACAAACATGCCAGTTTCTGAGTAATTGATCGAAGGAATTGTTTCAGACTTGGCCTTGGCCTATTGGCCACGCTACGCGAATGGCCACGCTACGCGAACAGACTTGCTGACTTGACCAATCTCAAGTTCCCCTAATCCTAGATTACCCCAATGGTTCAACAACCCAAGCTTGACTATTCCGTTATCTGGGTCAACCGCATGGCAGATATTCCCCAATCCCCTTGGGATCACCTTGCCCAACCCCTAAAAACCCCTTTTCTGGAGTGGGAGTGGTTGAATACTATTGAAACATCTGGCAGTGCTACTGCTAAAACCGGTTGGTTGCCCAATCACTTAACGGTGTGGCGAGATAGACAGCTGATCGCTGCTGCACCTATGTATGTCAAAGGTCACAGTTACGGAGAGTTTGTCTTTGACCAACAGTGGGCGGATTTATCCTATCGCTTGGGCATTTCCTATTATCCGAAGTTGTTGGGTATGACACCATTTACCCCAGCGGTAGGCTATCGGTTTTTGATCGCACCGGGAGAAGATGAAGATCAGTTGACACAAATCATGGTAAGTGCTATTGATAATTTTTGCGATCGCAATCATCTGTCTGGTTGTCACTTCCTCTTTGTTGACCCGGATTGGCGACCAGTAATTGAACGCAATGGTTTTAAGGGCTGGCTACATCACAGCTATATTTGGCAAAACCAAGGCTTTAGTAGTTTTGAGGATTACCTAAAGGTCTTTAATGCCAATCAACGCCGCAATATTAAACGAGAACGTAAGGCTGTAGCCAAAGCAGGTCTGACCCTGAAAATCTTAACGGGGGATGACATTCAAAAATCCTTGTTTCCCTTAATCTACAGCTTCTACAGCAGCACCTGCGATAAATTTATGTGGGGTAGCAAATATCTCACGCGCCAGTTTTTTAAACAGTTGTATCCTAACTACCGTCAGCGAGTGGTACTAATTGCTGCTTATCGGGAGGAGGATGACCAAAAACCAGTAGGAATGTCCTTTTGTATAAATAAGGGCAATCATTTGTATGGTCGTTATTGGGGCTGTTTTCAAGAATTTGACTGCCTACATTTTGAAGCCTGTTACTATGCACCGATTGAGTGGGCAATCGGCCAAGGAATCACCATGTTTGACCCTGGTGCTGGTGGGCGTCACAAGAAGCGTCGTGGTTTCCCAGCAACTGCTAACTATAGTGTTCATCGATTCTACGATAAACGCTTTGACCGGATTTTTCAAAACTATATCGATGAGGTTAATTTAATGGAACGTGAGGAAATTGAGGCTATTAATCAAGATTTGCCCTTTACTAAGCGCGAGATTAACTTTCAGATTCCGGATTGATTAGCAGTTGAGGAGTATTTTGAATAAACGTGGCTTTTGCACAAAGCACGTAAGCATTCAGCGGTCAGCGGTCAGCCGTCAGCTTGCCATAACTAATATTAAAAGAATGCTTACTTATTTTATTCAAAAGTTCCGTAGCTTCCTAATAGCCCATAAGCACATCAAGTAGGGTGCGCTTAGCACATTAGCTGATAGCACATCAAGTAGGGTGCGCGATCGCATTAGACATCTCCAGAAACTCGGTTTTGACCCAGGCAGTGCAAGGGTTTGAGGTTAATTTTTGGAGATGTCTATTAGGTGATAGCTGATAGCTTACCAAAGCACAGATCAGATTTCCCGGATCTGAATTGAGATCAGGTCTTTACATAAGGTCATTAGGTGTGCTAATATTACCAATTCCTAGCATACAAATCAGGTATTGCTCAGCCCAAGTACAACAATAATGAGTAATTTTCGCCAATGCTCACCCTATGACCTGCTAGCCCTGGCTGTCGATGAAGCGTCGGAGGGAAGACACGCAGCCGCATTGCGTTATATGACCATGGCTGTAGAGCGTTCTAAGCTTCCAGAATACGCTAGTGACGCTCAAACCTTTATTCGGTTGCACAAAGCCACAGGGACTTTAGTACAAAGCTGCCTCTCCAGCCCTGAGGAAGAAAATCCAGCTAGGCTTTACTTTATCTTAGACAAGGGACGCAATGCGATTCGGATCGGTTACACTACTAACCCCAATGGTAATATTAGAGGGCTTGAAACTAAGAGTGTAAAGACTTTAGAACTAATAAAAATTATCCCAGGAAGTGCTAAGATGGAAACCGAATTTCACAGAAAGTTCCAACATCTTAGGATTTCTGGGGAATGGTTTGATGCGACTCCAGAAGTGATGAGATATATATCATCTCTTTGACTTTGTAATCTATCAGCTGTCAGCTATCAGCTGTCAGCTGCGTGCACGCTACTTGAGGTGCTATCAGCTGACAGCTGATAGCTGGTTATTTACGGAACAACCAAAGCTGAAAGCCCCGTGTTTTTAAACCGGGTCAGAAGTTACCGCAAGAATAGTGCAGCCAAAGCAAGTTGGTAGGCTATGCATTAAAGGTGACAGGTTTTGTTGTAAGGCTGCACTATTAATCAGGTTTCGTCTCCGGGATGAAAGCTAGTAGCGACTTTAGTCGCCGTGAATATTTGAATCTGTCCGGGTATTTGTCGCCATATAGTGTAGACTAAAATAGTAACGGAGGAGGTCGATATCCGGTGATCATACTTGAATTCAAAGCGTACGGGAAAGATAGTCAGTACACTGCAATAGACGAGGCTATTCGGACGGTCAAGTTTATTCGTAATTCTTGCATTAGATTGTGGATGGACAATAAAGGGACTGGAAAATATGATCTTAGTAAATACTGCAAGATACTAGCTAAACAGTTCCCTTTCGCTAATGAATTGAATTCAACAGCACGACAAGCAGCGTCTGAGCGTGCATGGTCATCGATTGTCCGATTTTATGACAACTGCAAAAAGAAGGTGCTAGGAAAGAAAGGTTTCCCCAGATTCCAAAAGCACTGTCGCTCTGTTGAGTACAAACAATCTGGATGGAAGCTTTCACCTAACAAAAAAGCTATAACTTTCAGGGACAAAAAAGGCATAGGTAAGCTGAAGCTCAAAGGGACATGGGACTTGTGGCGCTTTGATTTGAAGCAAATTAAACGGGTTCGCATCGTAAAAAGAGCTGATGGCTACTATGTACAATTCTGTGTTGCAGTTGAGGTAAAAGAGGAATTAACCCCCTCCAAAAGAACCATAGGATTAGATGTAGGTCTAAAAGAGTTCTATACTGACTCTGATGGAAACGCTGAGCCTAATCCTAGATTTTACAGGGCTGGAGAAAAGCGTCTAAAGTTTTATCAACGTCGAGTTTCTCGCAAAAAGAAAGGCTCATCCAATCGCAGAAAAGCTATTAATAGACTAGGCAGGCATCATCTTAACATAAGTAGGCAACGTGAAGAACACGCCAAGAGACTGGTTAGAAGTTACCGCAAGAAGAGTGCAGCCTTTATAGTTGATAGGCTATGCATCAAAGGTGGCAGGTTTTGTTGTAAGGCTGCACTCTTCTAAGGTTTCGTCTCCGGCACGTTGCGTAATCCGGTCTAACGACCTGGTCGCCTACGAAGACTTAAGAGTCAAAAATTTGGTCAAGAATCATTGTCTAGCTAAGTCTATTAATGATGCTGGTTGGTATCAATTCAGGAAATGGTTGGAGTATTTTGGAACTAAGTTTGGCCGAGTCACTGTAGCAGTGAATCCCGCCTATACTAGTCAGAACTGCTCTGAATGCGGCGAAACGGTGAAAAAGTCCCTGTCAACTAGAACTCACGTGTGCAAATGTGGTTGCAAATTAGACAGAGACCATAATGCCGCAATCAACATTCTTAATAGAGCCTTAGGTACGGTGGGGCACACCGGAACCTGGGTCTTAGACCCCAACGCTTCAGGAGATTTGGCCTCTACTGTTCTTGGCTCCGGCAAGGTTCAGCAAGTCGGATCGTTGAGTGAAGAATCCCCGCGTCTTTAGACCGGGGAGTGTCAAGAAAAACCTTGGTAGAAAAAGTAGGTAACCATCGGCACAACTGTAGCAACAACCAAAATAACTACAACCCAAAGGGTGGCATTGCTGTTTTTAGTTTCTTCTGCACTCTTAAAGTTGCCAGCAATGTTGATTTCTTCTTCAACTACAGGAGGACCAGGATCAGGTTCGCCAGATAAAACAGCTACTATGCGATCGCTTACATCTAAGAAACCCTGATTATACTTGTTACCATCCCGCAGCGGCACCTTTAGGGTTTCAGAAGCCACACTTTCAGCAATGTCATCGGACATAATTTCCTTAACGGCATTGCCAGTAACGATAGCACTGTTATTGGTCACAGTATTCAGCACTATCAAGGTTTGATTAGCTTGCTCCTCTGGAGTAGTATACCATTTTTCAAACAACCCTTGGGCAAAGGTTGCTGCTGTTTCACCATAATCTAGGCCATGGACAGTGACAAGTCTAACTTGATTGCCCGTTGCTTTCGCTAAATCCTCTAAGGATTGAGTCAACTTGCCTTCTGTAAAGCGAGAGAGAACTTCTGACTTGTCAATTACCCAAGTCGGTTCTCCAGCGCTAATGTTAGGCATTTGATAGAGATTGATGGCATTGGCTGGTGCTGCAATTATTCCGCTTGCTAACAGGATAGCTAAAACAGGGATAATTAGGGATTTTATGTATTTGTGTTGGTTTTGTAGTTGGTTGAGGAGCTGTTTCATAACAAAGCTGACAAAAAAGACGTTGACTCTCTCAAAATAGGCTTGTCCCTAAAATACTATGAAACTGGCCATCAACCTAATCTTATTTATCGGCAAGATAATGGTAATTAGTGAAACTGCTAACATGTCACCAGTCAGGTCTAGGAAATTTAACTATTATATAGTGGCTTTAGCCACCGCGAAAAAATATTTCTGGAATTCCGGTATCGTCGTCGCAATTCATGTATAATTAAGTATAGAGTACAGGCTGAAAAACCGTGATAGACAGCTGGAAGGAAACCATGTCTGACCGCCTATAAAGTAGTAATGCTCAGAGGGTAGGGAAAGTCCTCTTTAAAAACCCAATCGTCAACCAACAATTGGCGTGTGAACCTAGAAAAAACACTTTTGAAAAAACACGGTGCGCGCCTCCTAGGGCAAGTAAATCTCCCTTGGGTCGTACCTCAATGTACGGTGGGGCACACCGGAACATGGGAAAAGGGAGGAAAACAGTTTTTAAGGCACTCTCAAGTAAGTACCCAAACGCCTAAGGAGAACTGCCCTCTAGGTCTGTCGTGAATTGACTGGGAATTTGGTAGGTTACTACGGATTCTTGGTTAAGTACTGCCTCTTCCCGAGGACACGTCGGTTTACGGTGGTTCGTCGATCTAGGAATCCCCGCGTCTAATGACCAGGGAGTGTCAAGATAGCGATAACTTTCAACCTCGAAAAGGGGTCGATATTGGTAGACTTTGGTAGCTAAAAAGTATCGGTATCAACTCTCTTTCGGTACCACCTGAGCCATATATTTACCCCACAACTGGGCAGCTTGGCTACTACTGCCACTAGTAGGAGAATTATTATCATTGCCGAACCAAATCCCTGTAACGATCTGATGCTTGGGAATAAAACCGATAAACCACAAGTCTACATTTTTATCAGTAGTACCGGTTTTTCCCCCTTCTCCTTGACCAATCCGGGCACTGCGACCGGTGCCACTGGTTACTACACCCTGAAGCATTTCTGTCATGGTGTTGGCTACGGCTGGTGAAACCGCTTGCTTGCTGATATTTGGCTGATCAGCGAAGTTGTAGATTACTCGACAGGTTTGGTAGTCTTGGTTATCCGTGCAATCACTACTGTCGAGAATTCTGATAATGCCATGGGGACGATACCACATCCCTTGATTTGCGATCGCACCATAGGCTCCAGTCATTTCCAATAGACTAACTTCACTTTGACCTAAGGCTAAACCAAACACAGGATCCAGTTTTGAGCTAATACCCAACCGTTGCGCCATCCGTACTACTCTATCTAAACCAGCATCTTGAGCTACCCTGATCGCTACCGCATTTTCCGATTGAGCCAAACCAGCATACATATCAATTTCAGTAGCATCTCCAGACCGCTCACAACGTCTAATCCGTTTAATCCCAGAGCAGGAGTAGGTTTCGGTTGGTGAAATCCCTTTTTCTAAGGCAGCAGCATAGGCAAAGAGTTTAAAGGTTGAGCCTGGTTGACGCTTGGCTTGGATAACGCGATTAAACTGGCTTTTTTGGTAATCGGCTCCTCCAACCATGGCTAGAATCTCGCCATTACTGGTATTCAGGCTTGCGATCGCTCCCTGGGAAAATCCTAAGCGGCTACCAGTGTTCTTGACATAGTCCCGTAGAGCAGCTTCAGCTTTGGCCTGAGACTCA
The DNA here is from genome assembly GCF_010672265.1 of Moorena sp. SIO3A2. NCBI lineage: Bacteria > Bacillati > Cyanobacteriota > Cyanophyceae > Coleofasciculales > Coleofasciculaceae > Moorena > Moorena sp. SIO3A2. The sequence continues at coordinate 33,353 of NZ_JAAHHC010000038.1, read as the reverse complement.
GTATCTACAGTAGTTTCTACAATAAAATTACCTTCCTTAGCCAACTCTTTGCCCAGTAACCTCCTCAATTGCTGGAAAACGTAGTTATAGAAATAGGGTGCCTTGGTGCTAGAAAGCATTTCTCGGGCTTTGGGGCTAACTTCAATCCGCGATCGCCTAGCTCGATTGGCTTCCTCTCGACCAATCATTCCCAAAGCGTGCATGCGGTCAATCACCCGATTCCGTAATTGTAATGAGGTATCATAATTTTGGATTGGGTTATAGCTATTGGGTGCTGGCAAACTTGCTACCAAAGTAGCGGCTTCTTGGATATTCACATTAGCTGCTGATTTGTCGAAGTAAAACTGAGCAGCATCTTCAAAACCAAATGCTTCTATACCTAAGTAAACTCGGTTTAAGTAAGCCTTTAAGATCGCGTCCTTACTGTAAACTGTCTCTAACTTTAGGGCAATAATTGCTTCCCGCACTTTCCGGTCTGCGGTATTGGCTCGACCGACATACTCGGGAAATAGGCTTCTTGCTACCTGCTGAGTGATCGTACTAGCACCTTCGCGAATACCTCCCCCTTGAAGATTCCGCACTACAGCTCGCATAATCCCATAGGGGTCTACTCCGAAGTGCCAGTAAAAGCGGCTGTCTTCTGAAGCAATCACTGCTTTCGGCAAATATGGGGAAAAATCCGATAACCTCCTAAGTTCTCGGTGAGCATCGGTCCGGGGTTGCCGTAGGGGAATTTGGTCACGAGAGTAAACAATCACAGGGCCTGTGACTCCCTCGGGCAATGGTCTGACTGATGGTGCTTTCAGGGTTTCAAATCCAATCAGTAATACCACTAAGGCAATTATCCCACCGATGCCATAGAGAAAGTAACGAATTCCTTGGATATACCAGGGGGGAGGATAGACGTACTGTAGCTGAACTGATGCAGCGAGTTCTGGTGGGCCGATGGTCAGGGTGTCTCCGTGATACAGAAGCAAGGAAGAAAGTCGGCGTCTGCCACGATAGATACCATTGGTAGAGTTTTGGTCTTTTATGATAAACCTACGGCCACGTCTACCATACCGTTCTAGGGAGAGATGAACTTGACTGACTACTGGGTTGCGAACGATTATGTCACAGGATTTGGAACTGCGCCCCAGTACGTAACGGTCCCCAACCAGGGGATAGACATCGGATTTGTTGGTATTAGCGTCTTGCACCCAAAGTTCCGGCACTCTAGCATTAGGCTTTAGTGCTACTGCTTGAAGATTGACCTTCGCATGAATGGTCTGTACTACCTGAGTTAGCTGACTAAGTATGGTCTTTGGTGGTTTGGAGGGTGGTTGAGAACTCATGGTTGTCAGCGATAAGCGATTGGCTTGGGTGCTTCTGGAACCATTCTAATCGCTCTAGCAATCAGCTCTTGTCCACTGTTCCCTGTTCCCCACTCGATCATTGAGCCCCCCTAGCCCCTCAATTTTGGGGGGAACAAAACTCTTAAAGTCCCCACTCGATCATTGAGCCCCCCTAGCCCCCCAATTTTGGGGGGAACAAAACTCTTAAAGTCCCCACTCGATCATTGAGCCCCCCTAGCCCCCCAATTTTGGGGGGAACAAAACTCTTAAAGTCCCCCCCGGTGCGCTTTCCAATGGGCGAGTAAATCGCCCTTGGGTCGCACCGCAAAGTTGGGGGATTTAGGGGGCTGGCCCAAAATCAGAGGATCGCGCATTCATACTTCAATTCAGCGAGTAGCAGGAAAACTACCACCCACAAAGTGAATATCACTAAAGGTTTCAATCCACAAACGAGCACCACAATCGAGTGGATTATCTGGGTTATAGACAATCTTACATGGACCAAGGATTTCC
>NZ_JAAHHC010000038.1:0-31406 GCF_010672265.1 Moorena sp. SIO3A2 | reverse complement strand
TCAGCGAGTAGCAGGAAAACTACCACCCACAAAGTGAATATCACTAAAGGTTTCAATCCACAAACGAGCACCACAATCGAGTGGATTATCTGGGTTATAGACAATCTTACATGGACCAAGGATTTCCACTTCGTTGCCGTAGATATTGCTACCACTGCGTTTTACTGAAATCACTGGCTTGCGGTCTTGAGGGCTTTTCTTGATATTAGATCCTATGTGATTGCGATTAACATTAATCTTAGCTAGAGCGGGAGGACGACTAGTGCGCCATTTCCCCTTCGGTCCACGAGTACCTTTGGTAATTTGTGGCAAATGGTTGAACAGGGGAATAATCCAGAATTTCCCAGTTTTATAGGCACCCCGCACCCGACCCTTCTCTAGAAGTTGGCGCAATCGTCGAGAAGAAATTCCTAATAGAGATGCTGCTTCAGTAGTTCCAACGCACTTGTTCATGAGTGGGGTCTCTTTTAACTCTTCCTATAATACTAGTTTAATAGAAAAAATAAAAATTGGCCATGTGAGGGAGCAGGGAGCAGGTAATAGGTATAAAAGTGTGTTAAGCGTGGAAAGGGTGGGTAGCAAGTCAACTGCTGTGGTTTCCACTATTAGCGATTACGTCAATATCAGAATAGTTAGGAAATCAGGCAGAAAGAGAGTAGGGATTAAAGTGTGGTAAGTGTGGAGAGGGTGGGTGTCAAGTCAAGTGGTGTGGTTTGGAGTATTAGCGACTGCGTCAATATCGGAATAGTTAGAAAATGGGGAATCGGGAATGCGATCGCAAATAACCTAACTTTGGAGCGAGGGAACAGGGAATAGGGATGAAAGCAGCTAAAGTGTGGTAAGTGTGGAGAGGGTGGGGGTCAAGTTAAGTGGTGTGGTTTCGAGTATTAGCGACTGCGTCAATATCGGAATAGTTAGGAAATCGAGAATCGGGAATGCGATCGCAAATATCCTAACTTTGGAACAAGCGGAAGAGTCTAGCCTACAGTCAATCTTGTATGGGATCACATATAAATGCGCTCCCATTTTATTGTGTGACCTGCTCCTGACAATTGTTTGAATCCCTGAAGTAAAACTATTCCGGTAACTGTATTGATTAGTTGGAATTTTCTGTTCGCGAGCTGCTGCTGATATTGGAGATATCATGAATGCGTTCCATAGAGTGACCAAAGGTCAATCGCAGAAATGAGATTGGCAGGTTAGGGATTTTCACCGTCGGGGATGGATCGGATGAGGCGGGGTTCCGGATGGAGTGCGATCGCTTTAGCTTTTATAGCCAAAATCTAAAGCTATAGTGACAGTATATTTCCTAGTTTCTTTAATTGATTTTTTTAAAGATGCTTTGAGCTGCGTAAAACTTTCCGGTATTACTAAACTTGCTGCTACATTCAGGCTTGTTTCTACTTGACTAAACAAATTTATATTTTGTTTAAATTTTAAGTCTTTATTGAACTGGCGATTATTGATTATAAAGCTAATATCTGCGTCTTTTTCTAAAGAGTATTTCTTGACATATTCTTTAACAAGATCTAGATTAGGAGGTTCCTTTTTAAGCTCCATTTTAGCATGATTTTCTAATTCCTTTTTCTTGTCTCTAGAAATTTTTGCACTTAAATATAAATTATAAATAAGACCCAAAATCTTTGCTTTAACATTAGTCTCTTCTGCAAAATTCGTAACATCAGTAATCTTTAAATCAATACTTGTAGCACCTAAATAATTACAGATTGTTATATAGTGATACCACTTGGGAAGAACTACCTTATTTTCAACTTTATCTGCCAAAAAGTATTTCATCGGATCTTCAGAACTTTGAACAAGAATATTTCCATTATCAAGAATATTCTCATGATCTAGCTTTTTCAAAAAACTAATTGTTTCTGGATCTTGATAGTTTTCTATTAAGTTATCCATTAGCCAAGTTTGATCATTTGTTTGAATTGATTGGTAGAATTTATCATAGTTTTTATCATTCCTGATCTGTTCGATTTTATCGCCAGGTAAAACAATAATAACTCGCCGTTCGTTTGCGGAAGGAATTTTTTTTGGGTATGGTTCATATCCAACTGGCATTACCAATCTTCCTCGTTTAAAATAATCAATATACCATTGCTTATAGAAATAATACAACTTGGTAAAATGAGATTAGTTGTATTCAAAAATGAGCTGATTAACCAAGCAATAAATATTGGATTAAGTAAAAAAATAATAGATTGAATTATGGGAAATACAAATCTTTTCCATTTTGTTTGTAAGTATATACCAAGTAGTTGTTTTTTTATGGTGTTAAGCTGTAAATCATAAATTGTACGATCAAGGTTTTTTGAAAATTCTTCAACTCTATTAGAAATATAAAATAGCCAGTCTTGAACTGTATATCCATTTTTAAAAACAGGAATTTTTCCATAAATACCAATAATTGCAGGACGATTGGTAATATCAAATTCTTGAGTAACAGTTTCAATATAAAACTCAAAATTACTGTAAAAAAAATCAATCCTCTCTTTGTTAAATACTTTAAAGTTAGACAATTTTAATTTATCAATACGATTCATAACTAATTTACCTTCAGTATCAAATAGTTTAATTTCTCTTAAGTTTGTTACAAGTATACCAGGAGTATCTTTAACAAGTAAATCTGAAGTATCTTTTTGGTAGTTAGGTACAAAGTAGTAGAGTGATATCATATTGATTAACTGGTTTACATTAACTTCTGAAGTATATCTATGATTAATTGATTAGCCAATTTCCCTGAAACAAGACTACCCACAATCCAATCCGCGTTTTTGACAATTTGAGCATTATTGATAACTGTGTTTAGTCTATCTTTAAAATTTCTCAAATACGAATTGCTGAAGTCACTATCTGAGAAACTAGGTACTCCGCATTCTATTGGATTAACGTTCACCATATCTTTTCCTGGTAAAACACCAAAATAATTACCTACTATAATAAAATTATTTTTTTTTCCCCAATCATCAAAATGTTTAAAATCATGCTTAATAGCAGCTATATATCGTTGTTTTTTTGATTTATTAACAAAATTATCAAACTGATCAACCACCAAAATATATTCACTTCTGACAACATAAATAATATATTCTACTTTTTTAAAAACCTCTTTTTTAACATTATAGTTATTCCTGTCTCCAGCAATATCATCAATATAAGAAAAGGCAATTTTTTTGTTAGCTCTATTTTCTTTGATTACTACTCTTCGGTGTCGTTCACGTTTTGATGTAGGTTTGACATCTTTTACCAACTCACAATCTAGCATAAGTTTACGTAAAGTTGATTTACCACTATCATCAACACCAAGAATTCCAAGCTTTTTACCAAAAAACCAAGGTATAGTTCCATTGAAATAATTTAATTCTTCTGTATCCCATTCCCATTTCATAAGAGTAATTGAAGCTTCTTTAGTTTAATTTTATAACAATATTTTTTTATAAATGTTCATAACTGACATATCGCAATAAAATTTAATAAATTTTGTGAGCATGCCCGATGCCTGCTACTCAGTCATAGAGTAGAGGAGTTTTGCAATTATCCAATAGGAGCACTAGGGGAACGCTGGAACTGATGTGGGAATGCGATCACATGTAACCACTATAAGCACCTACACAAAATAAATTACCTACTCTGAATCTCTGTAACCCTTACATTGTAAGGCTTTGATTTTTGTAAAATGTGCAATTAATTTTGTGCACCTGCTTATAATAGTTTGAAACTAGTGGGGATGAGGGATTAAATGACAACTATATAGTTGGTTGCTTGAGATTTAGACTGATGTTATCTGTAGGAGCATAGGGGGTTGGTAGTGAGGGAAGAAATGGGCGGGGGAGAGTGAGGGTTTTTGCGATCGCAGCCGGTTTGTTTATATGCTTGAACCTAGGAATGTTACCAGGTAAAAATTCATATTCCTTATTACTGACATCAATGGCTTGCTCAAAATACACTCAATAACGAGTAAATTATATTATTACAGCCATCAAAAACTATTTATTAAACCATATTGGATATCATGCTGGAGGTATTTCTGGCGCAACTTATTACTCATGGCAAACTGATACCCCGAGTTTCTAGAGCAAATAAAACAGGCTAATCATCAATCTTCAACTGCTGGAACGCCCAATAATTAAATTGATAATTTTGAATAGTCACCAAGCCCTTAACCCCCTCAGCGAGTAGCAGGAAAACTACCACCCACAAAGTGAATATCACTAAAGGTTTCAATCCACAAACGAGCACCACAATCGAGTGGATTATCTGGGTTATAGACAATCTTACATGGACCAAGGATTTCCACTTCGTTGCCGTAGATATTGCTACCACTGCGTTTTACTGAAATCACTGGCTTGCGGTCTTGAGGGCTTTTCTTGATATTAGATCCTATGTGATTGCGATTAACATTAATCTTAGCTAGAGCGGGAGGACGACTAGTGCGCCATTTCCCCTTCGGTCCACGAGTACCTTTGGTAATTTGTGGCAAATGGTTGAACAGGGGAATAATCCAGAATTTCCCAGTTTTATAGGCACCCCGCACCCGACCCTTCTCTAGAAGTTGGCGCAATCGTCGAGAAGAAATTCCTAATAGAGATGCTGCTTCAGTAGTTCCAACGCACTTGTTCATGAGTGGGGTCTCTTTTAACTCTTCCTATAATACTAGTTTAATAGAAAAAATAAAAATTGGCCATGTGAGGGAGCAGGGAGCAGGTAATAGGTATAAAAGTGTGTTAAGCGTGGAAAGGGTGGGTAGCAAGTCAACTGCTGTGGTTTCCACTATTAGCGATTACGTCAATATCGGAATAGTTAGGAAATTGGGAATCGGAAGCGGCTCTAAGGTCGCATCATACATAGTTATCTAACACATTAATTAATTTATTACACAGGATTTTTCCCCACTCCACTACTCCCTATTCCCTGCTCCCTGCTCCCTATTCCCTGTTCGTTACAAAATTTTTCAAAATATGTTATAATATAAGATTATTTATGCTATAATAAAATTACCGTGGGCGCTAAAACGTTCCACGGTAAGAGCCAGCCCCAGATTTTCCACCCTCTCAGGCTGGCTCTCGTCCCCCAGTTAAGGAGATAACTTAATATTATGACGTACTCTCAGCGCCTCTATCCATGGGCGGTAGTTCGGTTATTGCCCATGATGCAAAGAGTGGTTGTTGGTCGTTTCCGCAATCGCTCGGATGCAGAAGGTCACATGCAGGCTCTGAAGCGGTTAATGCCTGATGCTGAATTTATCATTATCTTTGATATTGGCCAGGATATAGAGGGAGAATCTGAGGAGATGGAGTAGGGAGCTTAAGCTATCAGCAATCAGCTTTCAGCAATCAGCTTTCAGCATTAAGTTTTTGGTATGCATTGGTTTAATCTGTGTTATTGTAGCTAACCACTGACTACTGACTACTGACTGCTGACCACTGACCGCTGACCACTAACCGCTGACACATCACTTACTACTCACGATAGTCTCCCAATTCTGAATCACTTGCTGCAAAGCTTCTGGGAGCTGGTCATGACCAATATCGGCATAACGTGTGGTACCAGCATTGCTGCTCAGAGTAACACTGATATAATCAGCAGCACCAATAGCAGCAGGGTAACTCAACTGATCAAACTGACCAAAGTCTACCTCTTTGTTGAGAAACTTCTTAAAGCCTTTGACATCTTGACGGGAAATGCGAGCAATCTCAGTGGGAGTGCTATTCCCATTGATCCTTATGTACTGCTGAATCACTTGTCCATTCTTGAGCAGACGGGTTTCAACGGTTTGACCAAAGAAACCACCACTTGCGATCGCACGAAATACGGTATTCTTCTCTAGGGCTGGTGGTAATTCACTGCTGGGAATCGGTACTGCTGCCAGTAGGTCTTGATTGTCTACTGATTCAACCTGAGCGCTTGCGGTAGAGTTACCTGATGGTAAGAACTTCATTTGACCAGCTTGGCTAGTTACTGCACTAAAGGATACAATCCCGGTTAATGCACAGGCAGCAATAATATAAGAAGATGGAGTGATTGCACGCAAGTTTTTCATCTGATTCCCTTGATTAGTTGAAGGTGTACCCATAGGCCAAGGTAGAGAACTTACCAGCAGTATCAAGACCAATTGCTGGTGTTTGCCTCTTTACTTAAGACTATTGACTTTTGGGAGATTTGTTTTGTTTCGTGCTGACTACCGAACTATCGGTAGGGAAATCACTCCGTCAGCTTATGCGCTACGCGCACGCTACTTGAGGTGCTAAGCACCTACACAGAATTAATTGCCTACTCTAAATCTCTGTGACCCTTACCCTGCAAGGCTTTGAATTTTAAAAAATGTGCAATTAATTTTGTGTGCCTGCTTATCAGCTATAGCATTTTCATTTGAGATGTAAACTGAAAGGCCGTGAGCCACGCTTCGCGATGCTCCTTTCTTTGGAGCCGCTAAAAGCGATCAGGTCTTCTTGTATTTTAAGAAAAAACTCTGGAGCTCTTGCCTATTGCCTCTTGACTTTTTCGATAATTTATGAATTTACAAATAGATAGTTTGAAAACGCTATATAGTATTTTCATTTGAGATGTAAACTGAGAAAGTATTTTTTTTAATTTACTATAAAGATATGGTTCTATTGCTACTATTGCCTCTTGACTTTTTCCATGATTTATGAATTGACAAATAGTTTGAAAGCGCTATAGGTTATGAGTACTAATTTTAAGTGACCTTAAATAGCAATGTCCTTGATTTTTTTAAAATATTAAGTTTTGTTAATTTAGTCGAGATTGTTGGCAATAATGCTATAGTTGTTATATTAGGTCTTTTGACAGGTAAGCTGATCTTTCATAACCTTCTATTAAGGAGATAATAATGCGTATAGTGATCATGTTGGTTGCTTCAATATTCCTGCTCTTCGCCAATGTTAGCGCGGCGGAGGCTTCTGTCTCAAACCCAGGAAGTCTCGAGGGTGAGTGGATAGGAACTTGGACTAGTTTGAATGCTACCACCTATAACGGTGTGATCGAGATGTATATAAATCAAGAGGGGGATAACGTATTCGGTACCTCAGTGGTGGGCAACACAAAATGTTCTCCTGAACGACTTTTCAAAGGTACATTGTCAGGCAAGTTTAACAACTTTATTGAATTGGAAATATCTCCTGAGGGAAAGCCGGACACCACAATAGCTAAAAATTGGGGGGCGATAACCAGGGACCGCAATGCTATCAGTGTGGTCTACAACTTCAACACTTCTGAGTCCAAGTGTGAAGGGGATGTCGGCACAATGTTCATCTCTAAGGTTCAGGAGTATTCCAAGATTCAGGGCATCACAAAGAAATAACTCAGGACTTACACTAAGACATCTTTAAGGAATGAAGAATTAAGAATTAAGAATTAAGAATTGGAAGTTTTTTGCATTCTGCATTCTGCATTCTGCATTCTTCATTCTTCACCCAGTAAGGCGCGGAATGCTCCTTGTCACCCCGTCAGGTCAAAATGTCACCTCCCTTATCAGCAATCATCATTGTTGCTGCTGCTGTGTTTGCAGTTATCGGTAATGGGAAGACAGAAGCATCAATCACACGCAGACCTGATACTCCTCGAACGTTAAGTTCTGTATCCACCACAGAATTCTGATCAATCCCCATTCTGCAAGTTCCGCAATAGTGCTGTGTTGTATTAGCTGTTTCTCTGATGTAACTCTCGAAATCTGTTCCCGGTTCTGGAGCAATTTGTTTTTCCCGCCATTGCCCCAAGCTGGATTGATTGCCAATATCGATACCTAACTGAAGCGCTGTTATACATGACTGGAGATCTCCTGGCACTGTCAGATACTTTGGATCAACAACAGGAGCTTGATCAGGAGAACTTGAACCCAGCGTAATAGTTCCCTTACTCTTCAAGTGCATGACATTTGGCCATAACCAAAAAGAATTTTTTGGGCCAGGGAAACCTTTGAGTGTTCCCACTCCCACTGAACACTCTATATCAACAACTGAACTACTATTTTCCGTAGAGCCGAAAATCACAGCTGGAGCTAGGCTATAGGAATACACTGGTACATCTTTATCTTCGGGAATAGAAAATCCGGCACTAACAAAAAGATCATCATGTAAATTCTTCCCTACTTCTGGAACATTCACAACTACTGGAATATCAAATTTCGCCAACTCAGTTTCGTCGCCAATGCCTGAAAGCATCAAGATTTTTGGACTCGCAATCGCACCAGCACTCAGCACAACCTCATGTCGCACCCCTGCAAAGTATTTTTCGTTCTTCTGAACATATTCAACACCAATTGCTTTGGTATTATTAAATCGGATCTTGGTTACCAAAGCTTCAGCTATTATAGTTACATTTGTATGAACCGCTGGTAAAAAAGTGTTAAATGTGGTTTCACGAAAAAGCTTTGAAAGTGTTTTGATATTGTTGAACTGAAATGGAGCGTATCCATATTGACTCTCGCTGGTATTATAATTAGGATTTTCAGGTAAACCGTACTGGTTAGCAGCAGCGAATAAATCGTTAATGAAATTCAAATTATCTGTCTGAGCCACCAAAACCTTAATGATTTGCTCTACACTTTCAAAGTGCGGTAGTACATCATTCCATGACCAACCGGGTGCTACCTTACCCCACTCATCAAAGTCAGAGCGTCCACCTCTGACATAAACCATGGCATTATGTAATGCACACCCACCTAGGGCTTTTGCTTGGGGCAGCATGATTACACGGTTGTTTAAATTTGTTTGAGGTACTGACTTATAACCCCAATCAATCTCTGGATGTTGTTGTAGGACTTCAAACCAATCACTTGGGTTGTACATCTTGGGATTGAGTAGGAGCTTTCCAGCTTCGATCAGGAGAATTTGTGAATTTGAGTCAGAAGCAGCAAGCTTTGAAGCTACTATGCTTCCCGCAGAACCTCCACCAATCACAATGTAGTCATACATGAAATTTGCTTCTGCCATATTGACTGCTCCCAGTAGAATCTGCTAATTAATTTTGCTATCAGCTTAAGCTGATAGCAATTGGCCAAGGCCAAGAACTTTGATGAAGACTTTCAATTCTCATTAATCTATCAATATTAGATTCTACTGTTTTTGCATTGCGCATTGGCGCAGGCTACTGCAACTACGGGTAGGGAAATCACCCCCTAAGCATTCAGCTATCAACGGTTAGCTATCAGTAATCAGTTGTTGAATAAAATAGGTAAGTATTAGTTTAATACTCACGAAAGTCATAGCGTCGAAGCCTTTACCACAAAGCTGACCGCTGACTGCTAACCACTGATGGCTGACCACTGACCGCTGACCGCTTACATAATTACACTTTCCCCCTTAACCCTTCCAATTGCTCCCGCACTGATAACGGTTGATATCCCAAACTAAATCCTAATGAACTATCCAATGAAGTATCGGGAGATCTAGGAGCAGCCATCGGTACATCTTTTTGTAGACAGCGTCCTAAGTTATCTTGGGAAAGTTCAAACACCTCAGCCATCAGGCAACCAAAGTCATAGCGGGAGATCCGTTCTTTTCCGCCCAGATTAACTAGACCTTGGACTTTCTCTAGAGCTAATAACAATCCCTTGGCTGCTGTTGTGCCACTGACAGGGGTTCTAATTTCATCGGTAAATAAGCTCAAGGGTCGCCCTTCTCTGATGATTTTGAGAAAGGGTTGGATAAAGCTACTAGCAGTAGGGGGAACTATACCAAACATTAAGGGCATGCGGCAAATCGCGACTTTAGGATAATGCGATCGCATCCCTTCTTCTGCCATCACTTTTTGCTCACCGTAATAGCTGATAGGCGATACCGGATCAGTTTCCAGATAAGGAGGATTTAAACCATCGAAGACCAAGTCAGTAGAGGTAAACACGCAAGGGATATCATAATCTGCACTTAGTCGAGCAATATTGATAGAAGCTGTAACATTAATCGAGTATGATTCCTCTCGATGGGTCTGGCAAAAATTAGGTTTAGATTGAGCTGCGGTATGAATTACTCCTGCTGGTTGAATCTCAGCAAACAGATGCTTTATCTCCTGAAATTCTCTCAAGTCAGCCTTTACCAAGGTTATTCCCGGAATATCTATCGTTTGGGAAAAATACGTTCCATAAATATCCCATTGTTCTTTGGCGAGCTGACAAAGGTTCCATCCTAGAAAACCGCTAGCTCCTGTGACTAAGAGTTTTTTTCTCATCAAAATTTAGGGTTAGGTGCGTAGGGTGCGTTAGGGGCGGACTTGCCCTTATTTTTCGCCTCGTAGCCAGCGCTGGGATAGTCCGCCCCGTAACGCACCACAGAGTCAAACAGCTTTAATGATATGCACCCTTTCCAGTCAACCATCGACGGTTAGCGGTTAATAATAGCGTGTTCCTTAAATACCTCTAAAGGAATGTAATCAAGCGCTGCTTCATGGGTTGCTGACAAAATCACCGGTGGCGCAACTCCAGCATCCAGCGCCTCCTTCCAACGACTGATACACAAACACCATTGATCTCCGGGTTTAAGACCAGGAAAATTATATATAGGGGATGGTGTACTCAAATCATTGCCCCTTAACTGAGTAAAGGAGAGAAACTCTGCAGTCATTTCTGCACAAACGATATGTACACCAACGTCAGATGGTCCTGTATCACATTTTCCATTCCGAAAAAATCCCGTCATCGGAAATGTGCAGCACACTTTTAGTGTTCCGCCAAGGACGTTTTTGGCATCATTGTTCATGATAAATAGTAAACTTTATTTAAGCCAATAATGTTGGTATTTTGTTGTAAGCTATTAGCTATCAGTGGTCAGCATTCAGCTAATGCGCTACGCGCACGCGTGCGCGTTCAGCATTCAGCTATCAGTTATCAGCTTTTTAATAGTCGAAGCCTGTGCCACGCTACGGTAAATAATTTTTTTTTAGCTGAGAGCTGACTGCTGAGAGCTGACTGCTGAGAGCTGACTGCTGAATACTTACCAAAGACTATACTAAGATGCTAGAGACGAAGCTGCCATACACATCGATGGTGATGAAGGTTGAAGCTTTACATCTACGGTTTTGTAACCAGCTGTCATCAATAAATTAGTAACCACTAATTGCGCCCTTTGATTAGCTTGCTCTAGCACACCTTGCTGACAAGCAGTAGCCTGAATTTTCCGGAGGGTTTGCTGTTGAGCTAGCATCTGTAATTGAGGAGCAACATCAGGTCCGAGACCCAAAAATCCTCGGTTGTAGTCGTAAATCTGGGAACGGGTAACATCAATCTTGCTATCCAGTAATTGGGGCGCTGGTAACTGCACTTGGATCGAGTCATTGCTGACTTTGACATCATCGACGCTTAATTTCCCTAAATCAACCCCAGCTCGCACTTCCCCATAAGCAATATAGAGTAATGTCGTTGACGCTAAGCGATATTGTCCTAAGTTTCTATCTTGACGAGTTGGGACCACCGCCTCCATGCTAAACACAGCAGTGGTCAATTCACTAACATCACGAACTTTATTAACCACAACGTTTCTGACATCCACATCTGGTTCTGGCTGTGATAAGTTTAATTGTGATAAGTCGAATAGACCATTAACTTGTTCAAACAAGCGGGAGCTAGTGCGCCACATCACCACTCCTATAATTAGCGTCGTGATTATCATGCCCCCTGTGCTCATCAAAATCAAACCTCTAGGTATACTAGAGATAATGCTAAGTAACTGATGCTTTTGATGCTGACTTTTCATTTTTGTTTACCTTAAAAATTATCGTCAGGAATTATGAACTTTAATTATTAACAGTTAGTTATTCTCAATCTATGCTATTATATAAGAATAACTAAATTATATTTAGTGTAAAAAATCTATTATAAAAATATCAAACCTATACACCTAGTTTTAGGCGATTGATTCAAGTTAAAAGACTAGCATAATAGGTACCGAATAGCCTGATTAACAATTCTATGGAGCGATTGCTTGTAAGCAACTGCTATGTTGTTATATAGCAGTTATCGATTGGCTAAAGTACCTCGTCTCTATTCTTTCATACTTGATGCTTAATACTTGTGCTTATCTACCTCAACCCAACTTCTAGTTTCATGGGACTCATGGGTTAAATCCATTAACATCTGGGAGTACACTCCTTCTTTGAGAGATAGTGTAGTGACGCTACCATTGTCAATGGCTTGCACCCAATGGTCAACCACCCGGATAAATGGGGCTAAACGACCATCGAGATAGGTTTCAGGAAATGCTAGTCGCTGGGGAATTTCTACTTCCATCAAGGATTGACCTGCGGTAGCTGCCCACAGACGAAATCCATGAACGTAGTCTTTGAGATTGTTACTGCCTAAAACTAAGGTGCCGCGATCGCCATAAACCTCTACAAAGTGACCTCGCCCTTCATAGGTTACGGAACTAATACTGAGTTGACAAGGGGTACCATCTGCCAATTCCAGTAATAACAGACAGGTGTCATCAGCATCTACTGGCTTAAGTAAATTGCTAGCATTGGGGTCTGGTCGTGCTGGAATTGCAGTACTCACTTGAGCACACAACCGCTGCACTGGTCCAAATAGCCAATGAATATAATCAAAAACGTGAGAACCAATTGCGCCTAGTACTCCGCCACCCTTATCCTTTTGAGCATACCAGTTCCAGGGGCGTTCAGGATTGGCTCGGCTAGAGAATAAGCAGTCAATTTTAATCAGACGCTTTTTACCGACATAGTCTTTTTCGAGATATTCCGCTAATAGCTGCCATGAGGGGATGAAGCGGAATTCAAAATCAGGTATAGCGACAACACCCTTTTCTGTAGCGAGTTGGTAAAGCTCCTCGGTTTCGGTTGCCCTTAAAGTCATCGGTTTCTCTAGTAGCAGATGTTTCCCTGCTTCTAGAACCCTTTTGGCCATTTCGTAGTGCAGAAACGGGGGAGTACAGATGCTAACTGCTTCTACTTCCGGTAAAGCTAGGATATCTTCTAAGCGATCGCATCCATGGGGAATATCATATTGGTTTGCGATCGCATTTGCCTGATCCGGGTCTCGGTGATAGACAGCCACCACTTCCGTCCGGGAATGAGCTTTAAAGCCAGGGATGTGGATTTTTTGTCCAAATCCAGTTCCCACTACCGCTACACCAATTGTAGGTAGCTGTTCAGTTGCACCTGTTGCAGAAAACTCAGCCATTCTAGACTATCTCGTGACTTATATTATTAGTGCTTATCTTAAAAATCGCAGGGTAAATGGGTAACGGTAAACCCTACCATATTGAGCAGCGATTGAGGCCATAGTCACCAGCAGCGAATCAATGATTCCCAGGATACTAGCTAGACACCATAGCCAGAATTCTATCAGCTTAAACAGCTCCAACCAAGAGTTACGGTCAAAACCCTTTATTGCACCAATCAGGATGAAAAACGCCCAGGCAAAGGCCGTAAATATGGTCAGGATAATGGTAGCGTACAGGGTAATCGAGATTTGAAAATTAATAGATTCTTGACCGTGAACCTTGACAAAGCGGTATTTATTTCTCTTGTTTAACCAGATCATCAACGGGCCTGCCAGGTTAGCCAAAGGGATAGGTAGACCCATAATCAATAGGGGAATCCATAGCAGGGAGGATAGATGACACAGCATCCCCCAGATTCGAGCTTTCCTATCGTTCCGTGGCACTGTTACTTGATCCATAAAACTGACCCAAAACCGACATTACATCCCATGACTTTGCTCAAGAGTCTGGTTAAGCCATTATATTGTTTAACCGCCGTTGTTTTTCACTGCCTCAACCCAGGTAATTACCTCTTTAGCCAGGTGAGTACCGTCTAAGCGGTCAATTTCCCGGATGCCAGTAGGACTGGTGACATTAACTTCGGTGAGGTAGCCGCCGATAACGTCTATGCCAACAAAATATAAGCCATCTTGCTGCAGTTTTGGCAAGAGCCGGGCACAGATTTCTTCCTCTCGGGGAGTAATTTCCGTAGCCGCTACTCGACCACCCACAGCCATGTTACCCCGAAATTCCTTACCTGTGGGAATGCGATTTACTGCTCCAATCGGTTCACCATTCAAGAGGATAATCCGCTTATCTCCATCTTTCGCCGCAGGCAGATAAGCCTGAACCATCACTGGCTCACTACCCTGTTTAGTGCTAATTTCCACCAAGGAGTTAAAATTGCGATCGCTTGCCTGTAGAAATATAATCCCCTCACCAGCTTTGCCTCCTAGAGGTTTCAGTACTGCTGCCTCTTTTTCCTCAACGAATTGCCGAATCACCGATTTATCCTGACTGACAATGGTCTGTGGAATCACTTCCTGAAACTGGAGGGCATACATTTTTTCGTTAGCTGTCCTGATGCCAGTTGGTGCATTAATCACCAAGGTTTTATCTGGATTGATGTAATCCAAGATATAGGTGGCATAGAGGTAAGGTATGGTAACGGGCGGGTCTGTCCGCATCCAGACAGCATCCATCTCCTCTAGAGGTTTCAACAGAGCCTTACCAGTCTGGTACCACTGCTCACTGACGACCCAATGCCCGTCATCGAGTTTGGCTGGAGTTAGTTGCACAGGTTCTAGAAGCCCCCAAGCCTGACCCTGAATAACACTCAATTGTTGAGCCTGAGTGACCCAAACCTCATGACCTAATTCTTGTGCGGCTTCCATCAGTGCCACACTAGTATCGTGACCGGGATCAAGTTTCGGGAGAGGGTCTATGATAAACGCAAATTTCACGGTTGAATTCCCCTGTCAGCCAATTCCCCTATGCTACAGCAATACTATTTGATTGGGGAATATACTGGTCAAGATCTTGAACGGGGAACGGGTAACAGGGATATTGCCGATAACCATTAGCGATCCTACAGACTAGATGCTCAATCACCTAGTGGTTAGCTTGCCTTGAGGAGGTTGTCTAACTTACCCTGAAATTCCAGAGTGTGAAGCTCATCACAGCCACCGATATGCTGGTCATTAATAAAAATCTGTGGTAAAGAGCGTGCTCCATTTGCCCTTTGAGCCATCTTCTCCCGTGCCTGGTTATCACCATCAATAGAGTATTCAGTAAATTCAACTCCCTTCTTGTTTAGTAGACCTTTAGCACGGATACAGAAGGGGCAACTGCTCCAGGTGTAGATTTCAACGTTTGGGCTCATAGTTGGCGGTAGCGTGTTGTTAAGTAATGTTTCTTAAATTTTAACTAGTGGTTTAGCTTGGCGCACCAGCTCAGTAACGTAATGCCAAATCATAGACAGCCCAGCTCCTGATTACCTCAAGGCTGGGCTGTCTATTAGTTATAGGCGCTTATTATAGCTAGGGTCTTTATATAGGCTGACCCCATTTAAAAGGTTGGTCATATCTAGGGTCTTTATATAAGCTGACCCAATTTCCAACTCCCCCTTATTATTTCCGACAAATCTTGGTTTAGTAATTTTTATAATATTTTCTTTATATTTCCGTTTATTGTGATTTGTCAGGTTTGTTGAAGTTTTGTTGCATGGTGGTCAGCGAAACCCCTAAGGCTTGAGAAAACCACACTTCCAAATCACGCATTGGGTATAAAGACTTACTCATAGCCGGATCCCTTATGGGCTCTACAAGAATGGTGAACATTCCCAGTCGATTCCCAGCTAAGACATCAGTAAATAAGCGATCGCCTACCATTGCCACTTGGTCTATAGGTAGGTTCATCGCATCTACAGCTATTTTCAGCTTGCGTCGCGAAGGTTTGCGAGCTCCATATATGTAAGGCAAATCGAGGGAGGAAGCAATACGGCTAATGCGATGTTCACTGAGGTTATTACTAACCAGCCACAGGGAAACCATCGCTCTAGTTTGCTCTACCCACCGTTCAATTTCTCCAGAAACACAGGATTTCGTCACTGGTATTAAAGTCTGGTCAACATCCAATACTAGACCTGAGAGCTGATATTGCTGGAGAATCTCTGGTGTCAGGTCTAAGATGGAGCCACCAAGGATTAAGTCAGGTTGTAACTTTGAGACCCAAGACATATTTAGTTAACTGATAAATTTAAGGTTGGTAACTCTGTTGATTTTTGATGCTTACCCGTCAATTGTCAATACACTAAGCCCGCTCAGCCTGATGATGGCAGCGGGCAACGGTTAAGTGATTCAGTTCTATTGAACCTTTGAACTTCCCCATCCGTCGCAGGAATGGGGTATCCTTTGCACAACCTAATTGGCTGTTATCTCCATTGGCGTAACTTTCCCCCGCACGGTCGGTAGCTGAGTAGGGTCAATACCCAGTTTTTTGACACCCTTATCTCCTAATATTAACATTGTCGAAAATTCATCCCTGGAGACGAAACCTGATTGTGAGGGTCGCCTTTATGGTTAAAGACGAAACCTTAGGATGGTGGAGCCTTTATGGTTAGTCGGCTATGCGGAAAAGGTTAAAACTTGTTGATTAAGGCTCCACCATCCTTACGGTAACTTTGAGGCAGGCTCAAAGACGAAACCTTAGAATAAGGCAGCCTTTCTGGTTGGTCGGCTATGGGAAAAAGGGTTAAAACTGTTTGATTAAGGCTGCCTTATTCTTAAGGTAACTTCAAATGCAGAAAAAGGTTAAAACTTGAGGCGCTTTCCGTTTGAAGAATTTAATTCTTCAAACGGAAAGCGCGCCTCCATTGATTAATGCGACCCTCTCCTTACGGTAACTTTAAGACCTAAGAGGACGGGGTATTCTTTTCTCTCAACCTCCCCAGTAGATAAAGCTTCTGTGATCAGTGGTTGTTGTAGTTTATTGCTTTGCTCGCCGTTCTCTACGGATAGCATTTTTAGCTGCTTCATGTTCTGTTAGGGTTTTACTAAAAACATGAGTGCCATCGTAACGAGCCACGAAAAACAGGTATTCGGTGTCTTCGGGATCAAGGGTTGCTTTCAAACTCCCTATTCCAGGACTGGCAATCGGGGTCGGAGGTAGTCCTGGGTTGAGATAGGTATTGTAAGGGGAGGGTTGCCGCACTTGCTTGTAGGTCAGGGGCTGATCAGCAGTTTGTCGAATCCCCAATCCATATTCAACCGTGGGATCGGTTTCTAATCTCATCCCTCGCCGCAACCGTTCAGTAAAGACACCAGCAATGCGATCGCGTTCTTCAGCAACTACTGCTTCCTTCTCGACAATGCTCCCTAATGTTACCCAATCATTGATACTAAGCTGGGTTTTGTACTGACCTTTTTCGTATACTGGTAAGGCTACCTGTTCAAATCGATTAAGCATTTGTTGGATGACTGCTTGTGGCGAGATGCCATCACTGGGTAACTTATAGGTATCTGGGTATAAATAACCTTCTAGATGAGGGAGCTCACTGGGCAACCAAGGGTACTTATCCCAGGGGATTTTGCTACTAGCAGCGATAAAGTCATAAGCCGAGAAAAATCCTAGAGATTCAAAATAATCCGCCATTTGCTGAATCGACCACCCTTCCGGTATGGTGAAAGACAGCTGCATCACCTTCCCTTTCCAAATCGTTTCGGCGATTTTTGGCAGGGGTTGAGTTGGTGATAGTTCGTAAGTTCCAGCTTTAAACTCACCATCTCGGTCTAGCAGCTGACGCCAATGAGTCCAGAGTTTCCAAGCATCGGCTGAGCGAATTAAACCAGAAGCTTCAAGATCTCTGCCTATTTGCTGACCTGGGGTTCCTGGGGGAATCTCAATTTTTATGAGGGTTGGAGCTACATCTTCGGAAGATTGTGCTTTAACAGGTGGGGATACCACCCAACTCCACCACTCCCAGCCCTGCCATGCACAAAGACCAAGGGTCGTTGGCAACAGAACGAAATAAAAAAACCTATTGGAGATGCTTTTGAGAGTTTTCATACTCTTATACACCAAAACACTAGTTTCCCCTGAATCGTTTAAGGGGTCAACCCGAGTTCTTGTCTCCTAATCAAGATCATCGAATAGCAGTTCTTCGAGCAATGGCTGAACTTGTTTAATTTCCTCTGTAGACAGTAACTCGGGTTGACCAGATTGGTTGGAGCGAGCAAAAAACAGGAGTGGTTCTACAGGCGTATAAATGCCATACTCTTGTTCTTTGTAATAAAAGCTCGCTAGCTCCTGTAGTTCCTCTGCTTCCATCGGAACATTATCGTCTTCAATTTCCAGGGTGAGAATGTCATCTTCGTCCACTGGTGGCAACTCACCAGCAACAGTTAAGGTAAAAGCGGTGCGCTTGAGCTGAAGATTTTGCTCAGCCAGAACAGCTTGGGCGTCAGGGAAGATCAAGTCAAGCTCAGCTTCATCTTCAACTAGAGAGGCATCAGCTAAGTCTTCATCATCATCCCAAGCAACAATTTCTATGGGTGAGTCCACAGGTAACAGCAGAAGGTATTCACAACCCTCCAGCTCTAGGGAATGCTCAATGTAACATTCGAGAGTTTTACCGTTAGCGTCCTTCAGCGTAATGTCCCCTTTTGGAGATTCCCCATTTTCTTGGGGGGATTGAGATGAAAACATGGCACTTAATGTGTCTATTAGTGGTCAAGTGGTCGTGGAAAGAAATCCAACCTCCCTTTTGACAGTACGCTTTGACAGTACGCGACAGTACGCTTTGACAGTAAGCGACAGTACGCTCAAGTGTAGACTGCTTCCCATCAGGATAGCACCAAAACCAAGTACGATAGTTCCAGCAGTTGTCTTTGAATGGGTTAGTCTATACTATTTATACAATGATGGGCTTTCTGTGAGCATAAGCATTAGTTGACTATGGTATGGCTAAAAATTGCACATTCTTCAATCATAGCGTTCGCGTAGCGTGACCTACGGTCAATCAGTTGCAAAAAAGTGTTGTTAGCAACCTATAAGTATAACTAATCAGTGGGACTTAACATGAGCAGAAGAATGTGTTGCTCTAGGAAATCAGCTCAGCCAAAAGGTTTTAGTGCCATGGGTTGCGATGCTCTTTCCGAGCCGCTACGCGAGCATAATTAGCACTAAGCTGTTCAGAATTTAGATTGGGAGACCTAAATTACTCGAAGGGAACTTCGGATAGCGGGGATCTGGGAACAGGTAATAACCAACTTTAAATGCACATCAGCTTAGCAACCCCCTATCTTATAGCAGGATTACTCAATTTTGTAACCAATTATACTTAATTTACACGTAAACGGCTAGAGCTGTGAGCCTGAGCAAGTATGAATTAGTAATTATAAACTATAAAGGATGAAAATATAAGGGTGTTATTCTTAACAATACTCAGCACTATTTTCAAGTTAATTAACAGAACTAACGACCCATAATTCGCTGCCGTCCAATTCTCAAGTACTCCCAAACTGGAAATTGATAAAATTCCATCACCAACCAGACAACGATTGCCAGATGGCATAAAAACGTTAACCCTACCCAAGCAGCTGGAAGCCAAGATACAGGACTATCTGGGGCAGGGGGAAACATATAAACGGCTGCCCCAATTAAGGTCGTTGGACAAACTACAAATGCCAAGGCTAAGAACCAATTCACCCATCCCCATTCAACCCCCTCTAGATGGGCCCCTGTCCACTTTTTGCCATTCCAGTGCCAGGTCATTGGGGGCTGCCGATCGGTTATTTTGAGTATTTGCCTTTCGAGATCAGCAGTGAAAATGTGGCGGCACTCGTGACAGGCAAAAGCTTCCATTAACGATAAATTTTGAATCTGACCCACACGACAGACTGGGCAGGGGTAGACTCCCTGATAGTTCAAAGCCTTATACTTCACAGGTTGGGATGATTGTTTTGAACTGTACATTTGTAGTCAGTCTAATCCTTTATTTTATCTCTTGGCAATCACCCAAACGGCATGGATAATACCTGGAATGTACCCCAATAGGGTTAAAAGAATATTTATCCAAAAGGGCCAGCCAATACCCACTTGCAAAAATACTCCCAGTGGTGGCAGGAAAATAGCACATAAAATCCGAATTAAATCCATTCTGGTATACCTTTGGTGTTTGTTAGGACAAGGCTGATTGCCTTAAGCACTGCGTTTGCGTACTCACTTCCATTGTGCCAAATTCTTCTAGTTTTAGAGCCGGGTTACCGGACCTATAATCCCTGTTCTGTGTTCGGTTAGGGCAGAGTCCCTAGTAAACAGTTTAATCCTGATATTGATTAGCAGTCACCCATACGGCATGGAGTATGGCAGGCACTACACCATATTTGGGAAAACCAAGTTGAGTGCCTACAATGAAACCCAATACCATTAACAGAATATTAAGCCAAAATGACTTGCCAAAACTCACTTGCAAGAACACACCAAGTGGTGGCAGGAAAATGGCACAGATGATCCGGATGAAATACATTATTGTTGTACCTCGATTACTGCTCTTAGTTAATTCCCTGGTAATTTCCTCTTAATCCGGAATTTCCTAGCTAAGATGCCAGCAATGGAGATTAGTTCCCCCTTTGTAATGGTTATGACACCTATGAATGACTGCCAGTTCCTAGCTCTGTCCCTAAGGTCAGGGAAAAACATGCTGCTAGGCCACAAGCCTTTAAAACCAGGCAGTTCGTAGTCAGTAATAGGTAATCCCTAATTGGGATTTGTGATTACTCAAGGGACTATTACCTATTAGCTATACCTATTACCCATGACCAAAAAAACTTCAAAAAACCTTTTCGCCCTTAGGAGCAGTTATTTACAATGTCTTATCAACAAGAGAAACAGGTTGCGATTGAGGCAGCCTTAGCCGCTGCCAAAATTTGTGAGCAAGTCCGGAGTGAACGGGTGACTCAAGCTATGGAAAAAAGTGACAAAAGCCCTGTCACTGTTGCCGATTATGGGTCTCAGGCAGTGATTTGCCGCTTACTTGCCCAAGGCTTTCCTAATGATCCAGTAGTGGGTGAAGAAGATGCTGCTGATTTGGTGGAACCAACCATGGCGAATCAGTTGGCACAGGTAACCAGTTATGTGCAATCTGTAACTAATGATGCTACTCCTGAGGCAGTGGTTAGTTGGATTAATCTAGGCAATGGAGAGATTGGACCTCGCTACTGGACCTTAGACCCGATTGATGGCACCAAAGGGTTTCTGCGTAATGATCAATATGCTGTTGCCTTGGCTTTGGTAGAACAAGGTGAAGTGAAAGTAGGAGTGCTAGCTTGCCCAGCTTTACCCGTCAACCTAGCACAACCAGATGGTGAACGGGGTGTGCTATTTGTGGCAGTACGGGGTCAGGGAGCAACCATGGTACCGATTAGTGGTGGGGAACCCGAATCGATTCAAGTCACTGATGCTGACAATACAGCAGAACTCCGGTTCGTCGAAAGCGTGGAGTCTGGTCATGGTGACCATTCTCGGCAAGATTTGGTAGCTAAGGCGGTGGGAATTACTGCAGATTCCCTGCGGATGGATTCTCAGGCTAAGTATGGTGCGGTTGCCTCTGGTCAAGCAGCCCTTTACCTACGTTTACCGTCATCGAAGTATCCCAACTACCGTGAGAAAATTTGGGACCATGCTGCAGGCACCATTGTTGTGGAGGAAGCTGGTGGGCTTGTTACAGATATGCATGGCAAGCCCCTGAACTTTTCGATCGGTTCTAAGCTAGTTGAAAATCAGGGTGTGGTTGTCAGCAATGGTGTGATTCATGAGACGGTGTTGGCAGCACTGCGGGATACAGCTAACTAGAAACAGCTAAAGCACAGGGCAGATCAGAACCTAGGGCAACGATCCGGCAAGGGAATAGTATTTCTCTTGCCCAAGCATCCCCGCGCGTTTACGCGCGGGGAGTTTCATTCACACTTATCGCTTTATTAAGGGATTAACCATTGCGCAACAATTGGTGGGAAATACCCAATCCAATATCCCCAGTTTAATGATTGGCTGACTGGAGCAGGGATCATCTCTCCTCGAAAATCCAGCAGCTGGACAATAATTAAGTAAGCGATCGCTAGCAATATCGATATAGCTCCAGTTATAATAGCAACTATTTTTCCGCGTTCCATAAGTCTTCTATCAAATCACAGCACGGTTGTGGGGTTCCTAAATATGGTTAAAGGAATAGAGGTTGGAATGTCAGATCCTGTCCGGTTCTTTCAGTAGTGTTTATAGTTAAAGGTGTTTTTGGGTCAGAGTAATGGTGCATTGGTAATGGCTCGTTGAGTGATCATAATCACCAATTACTCAAGCTTAACAATACCAATGCTGCCGGAGATGATGTCACAGAGCTTTCTATTCCCAAAATCTCATCCTAATATGGACGTGCATCAGAAGGAGGCTCTATGAAACGGTCACGTTTGAAATTCTCCCGCTACTATCCTTTATTGCGCCAGCAATTGCGGCAGCGTACCAGACGACAAATCCTACTAGCGTCTAGTGTGGGATTGAGCCTACTGCTGATCTCGATCAGCATCTTAGTGTTGATTGATCCCAAGAACCCGCTAGGATTAACCAGTTGGGTAGTGTTGCTCCCCCAGCAAATCATGGGGCGCAGAAATCCCAAGGACACTACAGTACTAAAACTAGCATCTCAATCCCCCGAGGAGCGGGTGGCACAACTCGAAGCGATCGCAATTGGACCAAAATCCCTCAATCGTGGTCGTGCTCGTTACCTATTGGCCGTTGATGCTATAGCTGGGCAGCAGGGAAGGGAGGCACTGCGTTGGTTAGATAAATTAGAGTGGGAATATCCAGTATTAGCAGGACATATTGTGCTCAAACGAGCACAGGCTTACCAATTCACTGGGGACAAAGCTCAAGCCCAACAAGCTTGGCAGGAGTTGCTCCAACGCTATGGTAATCAGCCAGTGGCAGCTGAAGCCTTGTATGCCTTCTTGTCAGATGATTCACCCTACCGCAAACCAGAAAAGGAATCTATTGCTCCGAAATATGCCAGCACCATCTGGAGTTTTGAGCAGCCCTGGTTGGCAAAAATACAGCAGATGTATGACTTTTCTGCGGAAGAGCCAAAATACTGGGAACGAGCACTGAAAAACTATCCTTCTCATCCTCGCATCATTGAATTAATCCAGCAAAAGCTTAAGGATCAGCCCAATCAACCTGAACTGATGCTGTTATTAGCCAGGTATACCTTTGACCAACCAGGGGTTACCCTAGTGCTAGATCAACTAGTTAGTAATTACGGAAAATCTGTCGATGATAAAAATCGTGCTATAATCCAGCCGAAAGATTGGGAAGCGATCGCATTAGCCTATTGGAAAGACCGCAAATATGCTCAAGCCAGTGCTGCTTATGGCAATGCTAAACCATTACCTAAGCATAGCTACTTAGGGGCTAGAGCACTTCAGTATGCTCAAAAGCCCAGAGCAGCTAAACTGGCTTATAAAAAGATGGTCGAGGAATTTCCCGATGCCAAGGAAACTGCCTTGGCTTATCTCCAACTAGCTGAACTAGAACCACCCATTGACAAGATCCCGTATTTAGACCAAGTTATCGATCGCTTTCCCGACCGAGCTGCTGAGGCACTTTTGGCCAAAGCCAAAACTCTAGAGCAACTCAAAAGTCCCAACGCTGCTGAGCAAGCCTATCAATTGTTAATCGACAACTATAGCAATTCTGATGCAGCAGCGGACTATCGCTGGCAGATGGCTCAAGAGGCGGCACAAAACGGAGACATCCTGACAGCTTGGCATAACGTTCAGCCGATCCTTAAGGATAATCCCCACAGTCTGATCGCCCGTCGGGCAGGGTTTTGGTCGGGAAAATGGGCAACTCAGCTAGGACGGAAGCAGGAAGCCGAAGCAGCGTTTAAGCAGGTAATTACCAATCATATTCAATCATACTATGCTTGGCGCTCAGCGGTACAGTTGGGTTGGGATGTGGGAGACTTTACCACACTGCGCCAGTCATCCCTTACGTTAAACTGGCCAACGGTGCGACCCGAGTTACCTGTGGGCTCAGCAGCTTTGAAGGAATTGTATCAGCTTGGTCAAGACCAGGATGCTTGGAGCCTATGGCAAGGGGAATTTCAAACTCGCCTCAAGCCGACTGTGCCACAACAGTTTACTGATGGCTTGTTCAGGCTGGCGATGGGAGAATACCTCAAAGGAATTTCCGAGGTAGAGACTCTCGAAGACCGAGAAACCTCCCAAGAACAGGAGCAGTACCAGAAAATCAGGAAAAAACCGGCTTACTGGCAAGCCCTCTATCCCTTTCCCTATCTAGAGATAATCGAAACCGAGTCAAAACAGCGTAACATTAATCCTCTACTGGTTATATCCTTAATTCGTCAAGAGTCCCGATTTGAGGCAAACATTACATCAGTTGCTGGTGCCATGGGCTTAATGCAAATGTTGCCCAGTACTGCAGCTTGGGTAGGGAAATCCATCAATTTTAACGACTATAAACTCGATAATCCCAACGATAATATTAAACTAGGAACCTGGTTTCTTGCCCATAGCCATCGCGTGTATAAGGATAACTCCGCATTCGCCATTGCTAGTTACAATGCTGGTCAAGGTAATGTAGGGAAATGGCTAAAGGAAAATGAACCCATTGATTTAGATGAATTTGTGGAAACTATACCCTTTAGTGAAACCAGAAACTATGTCAAGCAAGTTTTGGGTAATTACTGGAATTACTTACGCTTATACAATCCTGAGGTTGGTCAGCAGTTAGTAGACTTTTTCGCTCAAGAGTAATCCAGCAAGACTGACCGTAAACATTCAGCCAGACCTTACCCGATCAGCTATCAGGAATTTTATTAAGAATAGACACAAACACCCCCAAAATAGGGAATAAATAAATATAGATTATATCCCTCATTTCTGAGCAACAGGATGGAGCAATCTACTCTCACTTTCCCCCCCCAACTCACCACCTCTGAAGCAATCCCAGTGGTTCAGACCTCCCAACTGCGCAAAGTCTACCGCACTGGCTTCTGGCTCAATCAAAAAATTGAATCCCTGAAAAATTGCTCCCTAACGGTCTATCAGGGAGAAACCTTTGGATTACTCGGTCCAAATGGAGCCGGGAAAACTACCCTCTTAAAAACCTTACTAGGAATTGTCCGTCCTACTGGCGGAGAAGGATGGTTACTGGGACATCCCCTTGGTAATGTAAAGGTCAAGCAGCGCATTGGTTACTTACCAGAAAACCCCTACTTCTATGACTATCTCACTGGCTGGGAATTTTTGCACTTTACGGCTGGACTATTTGAAATTCCCCATGAGGTAAAACGTAAACGCATTCCTCGGCTGTTAGAACTAGTAGGATTGTCCCAATCAGCAGCACGCAAGAAACAACTACGTCAGTATTCTAAAGGGATGCTCCAGCGCATCGGTATGGCCCAGGCACTGATTAATAACCCAGAAGTAGTATTTCTCGATGAACCCATGTCCGGTCTTGACCCCATGGGACGCTACCAAATCCGGGAAATTATTATGTCTCTGAAAGCTCAAGGCAAGACTATTTTCTTCAACAGCCATGTGTTGTCAGATGTGGAGAAAATATGCGATCGCATCGCTATTCTCGCTAATGGGGAATTAATTTGTATGGGAGCGTTAGATGAACTTTTGGGTACCGATAACACCTACCGAGTTAAAGGCAAAGGTGGGAATATAGAGATTATCAAACGGTGGTTGATGGAATTGGAATTTGAGGATGATTGCTGGTACGGTCAATTGCGAGGGGAACCCCAAGAGTTTATGGCTTCCCTCCGGCTGATGGATGCCCAATTGATGAATATGACTTTAAATCGTCCTTCTTTGGAAGAGTTTTTTATGAAGCAGTTGAATAATCCGGGTTTGAGGGAGTAGGGAGTCGGGAGTCGGGAGCGGTGCGACCCGTGGCGAATTTAATTCGCCTACGGAAAGCGCACCGAGGGAGTCGGGAGTCGGGATCCAGCAGAATCCCTGAGACGGGCACTCTGATATAATCGTTTAATGTTCGATAATACCTGCAAGTTCCTCGCTGAAAGCTTTTCGGAAGATTTTGCCTCCTGGTTACTTGGTGAACCCATCACCATGACCCAACTCAGTCCATCTGAACTGTCCCTTGAACCCATTCGAGCGGATGCTTTGATTTTGCTGAATTCTGATGATTTTGTCCTTCACGTCGAGTTTCAGACTAAACCTGACTCAACTATGGCCTTCAGAATGGCAGATTACCGCCTAAGAGTTTTCCGCCGTTTTCCCAATAAGCAGATGCGCCAAGTGGTCATTTACTTAACCCGTTCAACTTCTGCACTCGTTTATCAGACAGCGTTTGAGATTCCTGGTACTCGTCACGAATTTGAGGTGATTCGGCTATGGGAACAACCAACTCAGCCGTTTCTGGAATCGACGGGGTTATTGCCCTTGGCTGTGCTGACACAAACCCCCGACGCTGCTCAAACCTTGCGTCAGGTGGCTGCAAGAGTTGAGGCGATTCCAGAAATGAGGATACAGACCAATGTGGCTGCGTCCGCTGGGATTCTAGCAGGGCTATTATTAAAGAGGAACTTCATTAACCAGGTTTTACGCAGAGATATCATGGAGCAGTCTGTAATTTATCAAGACATTAAGGATGAAGGCCGTTACGAAGGGGAACAATCTCTTATACTCCGCCAACTCTTGCGTCGCATTGGCGAAGTGTCCCCAGAAATACGAGCGCAGGTTCAAGCCTTATCCCTCCCTCAGCTTGAAGCTTTGGGGGAAGCGTTGTTGGACTTTACGAAACCTGACGATTTGGATGAATGGATGCGTTCACTATCTGTTGCTGATAGCAAATCGAACTCGTAGGTAATGCTTTCGGTGGGATAAGCCCTAGAGGCATAGCTACGTTTAGCGCACGACTTCTCAACCAAGATTAACGAGAGTGCGATCGCTTTTAGCGGAAGCGAAGCGTGACTCGCGTAGCGTGGCCTACGGCCAATCGCACTTCCCAAGCAACCGTAGTAAATCTGCCTACAAGTGATCGCACTTGTGTGCCAAGAGTTTTTGGAGTGCGATTAGTCTTCGGTGATCGCCAATTTTGGTACATTCTCGCAGAGATTGCGATCGCTCTTGTCAACATTGGGGTTATTCTCAAGATAGTCACGCACCCTATCACAACTCTTGGATAGGAGTTCATCCAATCCTCCAAACTGCCACAACTTTGCAGTACCATTCTGGTCAAGGGTAGCTATTAAGCTACCATCAGCACTTTGACTTATACTGGTTAATTTGTTTTTTTGCTGCCCTTTGAAAGCAGTCAATAATTTTCCTGATATATCCCATACATGGATATAATCGCTGTCCGCAATAGCTGCTAATAAGTTACCCTGAGTATTAAGAACAATACTATTCTTATTGAATCTGGGGTTCTCAGCACCCTTAAACCGAACTAATTCCTTCCCAGAATCCAATTCATTACCAGGCTTCAATTCCTTTAAGACGATAGTGGGTTTATCTACATGTTCGTCATCTAGTAAATCCACCACCAACAGCCTGCCATCCGAGCTAAAAGCGATACGAAGAGGTAATTTGAAGGGCAAGGTTTTCCAGTTTTTTTTGTTCAAATCCAACAGATGGATTATACCATCATCATTTTCTATAACAGCCAGACGCTTGCTATCAGGGCTAAAAATAAGCTGGCTAATTGGTTTTTTGAATTTTCGGGGTGGATACAATTCCTTTCCATTTAGATCTAATAGGCTAATCGTATTATCTTTGTCTACAGCAGCCAATTGCTTACGATCAGGGCTAAAAATGATTTGACTTATGCCTTGAATATCTGCAAATTGCTCCCACTTATTATTATTAGCATTCAAATCTAACAAATGGACACTCCCATCTTCTTTTACAGCAGCTAGTTGCTTGCTATCGGGGCTGATGCTGAGACTTTTAAACTTCCCCTCAATTGGGATTAACTCTTCCACTTGCTTGTTCTCTGTTTCCCACAAGCGAATAGTCTTGTCATCACCTATACTAGCAATTTTTCTGCCATTCGAGCTAGAAATAACCTCACCAATACTACCTTGATGCCCTTTCAGTTCAAATTGTAAAGAATGAGACCCAGATAAATCATGAACACTAATAATACCATTATTCTGTTGACCGATAATCAGACGACTATTGGCATCAAAACTGATGCTTGCAGCTCTGCTTAGGGGTTTAAAACTCTCCCACGATTCATGATCTAAACTAACAACATAGGCAATGCTGTTATCAGTGCCATAGGCGGCTGCCAAGTATGTACCATCAGGGCTAAAAACGAGGTTCCCAAAGAGTTGACTCTCACACGAATAACACCCATAAAAATCTTTAAACTCTGCTAACTGACTGCCAGACACAAAGTCTGACAAGCGGAGGGTATAGTCAGATTCGTTAGCTACAGCTACAACTAGCTGGTTCTTGGAGTTAAAGCTAATACTACTGAAATTGTCTTGATCCTTTTTTAATAGCTTCGGTTCATTTCCCGTTAAGTCCCACAGGTAGATAGTGCTTGTTCGGTCTTTATAGGCTACAAGCTTCTTGCCATCAGGACTGAAAATGATCTCACCGCTCACCTCACCGCTCACTTCGCAATCTTTAGACTGTGAGATAGAAGCTATAAGCTTTGGTGGCTCTTCCTGTTTTTCTTCCAAGTTCCACAGGCGAACAGTACATTGCTTGTCAATGGTTGCTAATAAGCGACCATCCTTATTAATATCAAGATTGACTTCACCTGTATGTCCTGAAAATACTTGGGCTAGTGGTTGTCCCATCAACTCTTGTAAGCGGACAATACCATCATCTCCTGCTGTAGCAATCAGTAACTCACCATCCTTAAAAAACATCTTCTTAAAGTTTTGAGGCACTTCTATGCGGTTACGTTCTTTCGCTAAATAGAATACCTTTTGCAAAGTTCGTAACAATTGATGTTGAAGCTCACTTTCTGGCTCCATTAAAAACGGTAGCTCACTTTCTGGCTTGAATAGGGATAAGTATCCAGGCCAATCTTTAAGAACTTTCCCTGCCCGTAAACTGTTAAGCAACGCATCCAACTCTTGGTTTGGTAAGGTCGATTCTGCAGATTTTATATTAGTTCTGACTTGACCTATCAGTACCTCTCTCTGTCCAATCAAAGAAAAGACCAAACCCGTACCTAACCCTAGCATAACTGCGATCGCAACACCCCAATTCCGACGAGTATTAAAGCTTTTTCGCCCAATACTGCGCCGCACAAACTCAGCTTCTACTTGGTTAAGCCAGTTATCATCGGATAAATATACCTTTTTCAACAAATCAAGACGAGGGTTAGCATTCCAAAGAAACCTTGCCTGTTGCTGGCTTTCCCACTCCTGGGCTGCGGGAGTCAACCGCCGTTGTAGAAGTAAATTTTCCTCATTCTCAAGCTTCCACTCCAGCAACCTTTGCCAACCCCGCACCAAAGCATCATGGGCAGGTTCCACATAGGGATTCCCCTCAGCATCTTCTCCAATAACCAGTAACCGTGCATTGCTAAAGCGCTCAATTACTTCCTTCACTAAACCATTTTTCGGTGGTGGATATTCTAGTTCCGATAACGGTACCCGCCTACGGGCTAACTCACCCCCAGTCAGGGCGACCATCCGCAGCATCACATGACGGATAACTTGGGCATAAGCAGGGTTTTCATTAACTAGCGCCTCATATTCGTGATCAGCCCTTTGAGTTAGCGATCGCATTACTCCCCCCAATTCAATATAATCGGCTTGAGTCAAGGCCCGATCAATAGTGATTCCTCTATATTGTGCCCCCCGTTGTCGTTTTAAATACTTGAGATAAAGTTCGCTCAAGGCAAAAGACAGCAGGGGCAATGCTCCGGGCATATCCGCCACTTCATTAATCAATTCTTCTACAAGTTCGTGGGGTTGAAAATACATTACCCGTGCTTGAGCCGGTTTTTCTATCGCTTCCCTTAGTTCCCCTCGTGTCATCGCCGGTACAATAAATCGTCCACTTTGCCAAAGATTTATCAGTACCGTGCTTCCCAATTGATTTAGTACTTCCGGTGCCAACTTTAAGCCAGCATCCCTGACTTGGGGTTCAAAATCAGAACGTAGGGTTAATACTACCCGTAATTTATCCCGATGGGCATTGATGGCTGTGAGTATCTGTTGGAAAAACTCCTTACGCTCATCTAAGTTTTGACAGAGTGTAATAATTTCTTCGCTTTGGTCAATAAACAGTAATAACTTAGAGTTGGGGTTATTTTTCGCCCAAACATCAATGCTCATTGCCAGGTTATGCTGGGGGTTTTGTGGCTCAACATTAGGTAACTTAGCTTCAGTCAGCACATTATTTAATGCTTCCAAGGGAGTCTCACCAGGACGGATGGGTGGCAAAATACACCATTTCTCAGTATTATCTTGCCGTAGTTTGGGAATTAATCCTGCCTTCACCAAGCTAGATTTACCGGAACCGGAAGCACCCAACACCACTGTCAGGGGATTAGCTTTGACAAAATAGTCTAACTTTTCTACTAGTAATGTTCTACCGAAAAACAGTGAACTGTGTTTCTCCTCAAAGGACTTTAAACCACGATAGGGATTTTGTGACTGATCTAAAGGTGGTGCTGGTGGTAAGTTAAGTTCATGTTCCGGAGAAAGAAAGATATACTCGCCTTTATCGTGCTTGTTTAAACACCAAATACCGGGCGTTTGTCGCAGACGGCATTTTTCTGTGGGTATTTCGATGGTATCCCGTAAATATAAATATAATTCTGTGGCTGTAATTACCCCATCTCCAGCCGATTTACCATTCGTAGCAGGAGGATAGATATCTGCTGCACCTTCGAGGGCTTCTAATAATGCACTAGCAAAAGGGGAATGATTACCGACTTGACCGCGTTCGCTACCTAAATTAAAGTTATCTAACTGAAGTTCCCCCGTACAAACGTACTACCTGTCTCTCAAAGCTTTACTGCGCTTACATTTTGATAGTGTAGAACTAATGTACTACTGGGGACAAATCTCTCTAAGCCTTGTGTAGTGGGAGTTTCGGCTGGATCACATGTTTTTAGTCTAAGTTCCCATTGTAGTGCATACGCTAACCAAAAACAAGTTTTTACATGGCAGAGGAGTTGCATTGAACTATCGCGCAAAATTAAGCTAAAATAAATGGCAACAGTTTACACCCTTCACTGCACGAGTACGCTACAATTTATTCTAAGCAATAGGTTCAGCCGTTTTCCCAATCAGTATGTACCCAGTAGTACTATTGTTCTACAACCCTCAAAGCTAGGATTGGCAGTACTTTTGGACTTCTTTAGTACATGTGTACGGGGGAACTTCAGTCATGGATGTCTGCGGTTGGATTGTACAAGTCGTGCTCCGACCCCAACATAACCATTGGCTTCGTACTACTTAAAAAGCGTTGGGTAGTGGAGCGCACTTTTGGTTGGCTGATGGGGTGCCGTCGATTGGTCAGAGACTATGAACCTATCCCACTATTGTCCGAAAACTTGATAGACTGAAAATCAAGTAATCAGAAAAACTTGAACAGATAAATGCCAGGAAGATTTGAAGGATTAAGTGACATAGAATGGGAGCTGTTTGAAAAG